>WSMP01000007.1 GCA_013316495.1 Angelakisella sp. | reverse complement strand
GCCCCCCCGGCGGTCCCCCAGGCCGGCCCCGCGGTGGAGCTGGATTACGCGGTGGAGCACGGCCTGCGGACCGAAGCCGCCGCCCTCACCAAAGCTCTGCTGGAGACAATGGCCCCGATGGAGATTGTGGACCAAAAGCTCATCCCGCCCCTGGACCGGGCGGGGCTCTCCTTCGAAAAGGGGGAAATCTTCCTTCCCCAGCTGATTCAGTGTGCCGGAGCCGCCCAGGCCGCCTTCGAGGTCATCAAGGAGCGGCTGGCAGGGGAGAGCGGCGGCTCGGTGAGCAAGGGGAAGATTGTCCTGGCCACCGTCCAGGGGGATATCCACGACATCGGCAAAAACATTGTAAAGATTCTGCTGGAAAACTATGGCTATACCGTTTTGGACCTGGGGAAGGATGTGCCGCCCCAGGCGGTGGCGGAGGCGGTGCGCCAAAGCGGCGCCCCCCTGGTGGGGCTTTCTGCCCTGATGACCACCACCTTGGGGAGCATGGAAAAAACCATCGCCCTGCTGCGGGAGGAAAAGCTCCCCTGCCGGGTGATGGTGGGAGGGGCAGTCCTCACCCCGGAATACGCCAGGAAGATAGGCGCCAACTGGTACGCAAAGGACGCCAAGGAATCGGTGGATATTGCCAAGGGAGTATTCGGGGAAAATGCATGAGGAACAGATACTCATTGACCATGCGCGCAATTATATGCAGGCGGTGAACGCTGTCCACAGGAAATATATCCCTCTATATCGGGAGGGGAAGAGAGATCTCTTTGGCAGCTACCGGCAAGAACTGGAGCTGGTGCGGGAGCATTACCTGGTCCCCCAAAAACGGGATTGGCAGGGAGGTCTCTTCAATCCGCCCCCCTATTCCGAGGCGGAGGCCCCGAATACGGTTTTCCAGGCGGAGCTGGTGTCGGAGAAACGGGGGATGGTGACAGTGCTGACCAATGGAAAGCTGGATTTCCGCTTCACCCTCCAGCGGCGGAAGGATGGGTGGAAAATCAGCAGTATTGCCGAGCGGTTTCACTCCCCCGACCGGACGGTGGAATATCAGTGGCGATGGACGGACCTTTGACCGCCCTGGGCCGCACCCTCTTCTCCTGGACGTGGTCCAGGTAGGCCGTCACCATCTCCGGCCAGTCTTCCGGGGCTGTGCCGGAGGATAGGGGAGTGATGGGGACCTCCTTGGCGGCACAGGCCTTGGAAAATTCCGGGGGCATTTCCCCGGCCAGCAGCAGCACCCCCTTGCCAATATCCCCCAAAAACTGGCCAACGTCCACCGGCGCTTCCTGCCATAGGGGGGCGTTGAGCAGCAGCCCCTCCCGGCAGACCGGGTCCGGCAGCACCAGAACGGAGCAGAGCCATAGGGCATCCCGGAAATCCCGGACGGTATGTACCTTTGGGGAGAGGAGCGCCCCCTCCAAAAACATGGCGTAGACCTGCCGCCCGCCGTCCTCCGCCAGGCGGTTAGCCAGGGCCGCCTGCTCCATTCCCCCGCCCAGCAGTCCAATGTTGTGATTTTTCATCCTGTCACCTCCTTTTGGATGCCCCATCCTATGAAAAAGGAGAAAAAAGGGTGATAACCAAAAGAAAGGAGAGGGAAAGAGATGGCACTGAAGGAAGCAGCCCGGAGGCAGGGCCGAAAGCTCCTGGAGGCCGCCAAGTTCATGGGGGCCGGCCTGTTGGTGGGGCTGGCCCTGGCGGGGGTGTTCGCCCTTGCCCTGGAGCGAAGCGCGGCCAAAAAGCCAGACCGGGACCAGATCCATATCACCGAGATTGACCCGGAAGAGGGAAAATCCAAGGAAAAGGAAATTACCATTGAGTACGTCGACAAAAAGCTGGAGAAGCTGGGGGAGCTTTCCACCGCCCAAATGACCTATACCGGCCTTTATACCGTCACCGAGGGGAAAATTCCCTTTTTGACCCAAAAGGGCTTTTCCATGGTCTATACCGCCCAGGTGCGGGCGGGGATCGATGTTTCCAAAATGGAAATCCAGGTGACAGAAAAGCAGGTGACCGTCACCCTGCCCCCGGCGGAGATTCAGATGCTGAAGGTAGACCCGGACTCCATCCAGTTTTACGATGAAAAGCACGCCCTCTTCAACTGGGACAAAAAGACCGATGTGACAGCAGCCATCTCCATCGCGGAGGAGGAGACCCAAAAGCAGGCTGGAACCGACGGACTGCTCCAGCAGGCCGCCCAGCACGGGGAGTACATCGTCCAGGGAATTCTCACCGGCTCGGTGGGGGAGCGGGAAATTGTTGTGAAGCACCGGTAAAAGAGAAAGAGGCGGCCAGTCCAGCGGGAAAAATACACCGGGCTGACTGCTATATTTTTAACGAAAACTCTTGTTTTTTTCTCTGCGGTATTGTACTATAAAAGGACAGGAGAAAAGGCTTTGCCCCATGCCCAAAAGGGGCGAAGTGCTGCGTAACCTAAGGAGGATATTTGCTTATGAAGATCTCAGTCTGTATCGGCAGTTCCTGCCATCTGCGGGGTTCCTATGACATCATCCAGCGGCTGAAGGAGCTGGTGGCCCGTGACCATCTGGAGGACCAGGTGGAGCTTTCCGCCGCCTTCTGCCTGGGTCAGTGCACCCATGGCTGCACCATCCGCATCGACGAGGAGATCATCACCGGAGTGACGGCGGACAACATCGAGGGCATTCTGACCAAGGCCCTGGCGGAAGGGGCGTGAGGGCGTGGATATTCTGGGCCTGAAAAAAGCCAACTGCAAAAGCTGCCACAAGTGTATCCGGGTTTGCCCGGTGAAGTCCATTGAGTTTTCCGGCCAGCAGGCCAAAATCATCGGCAGCGAGTGCATTCTTTGTGGCCAGTGTGTGGTCACCTGCCCCCAGAACGCCAAGGTGGTCCGCTCTGATATCCAGCGGGTGAAGGCCGCCATTGCCGCCGGACAGCGGGTGGTAGCCAGCCTGGCCCCCTCCTTTATTGTGGATTTCCCGGTGGACGGCATTGAAGAGATGGCCTCTATGCTGGGGAAATTAGGCTTCGCCGATACCCAGGAGACCGCCCTGGGGGCCTATTTGGTGAAGAGCGAATACGAGCGGATGGTCCGGGAGAAGCGCCAGGATATCATCCTTTCCACCTGCTGTCCTTCGGCGGTGCGGCTGGTGCAGAAGTATTACCCGGAGCTGGTGGACTGCCTTGCCCCGGTGGTCTCCCCCATGGAGGCCCACGCCCGGTATGTGAAGGAGCAGGACCCGGAGGCCTTTGTGGTCTTTATCGGTCCCTGCATCTCCAAAAAGGCGGAGGCGGAGGACTTTTCCCACGGGGTGGACTGCGTCCTCACCTTTGAGGAGCTGAAAGCCTGGGCCCAGGGGGAGGGGGCGGAGCCAGAGAGCCTCCCCTGCGACCAAGGGGGGCGGCGCTCCCGCTTTTTCCCGAAGCCCGGCGGCATCATCCAAAGCATGGACCGGGAAGGCACCGGCTACCGGTACTACGCCGTGGACGGCCCGGAAAAATGTGTGGCCGCCCTGCGGGATATTCAAAGCGGCCGGCTGCACAACGTCTTTTTGGAAATGAATATCTGCGAGGGGGCCTGTATTAACGGCCCCATGATTCGCTCCCGCCAGGGGGGGATGCTGGAATGCCAGGACCGGGTTACCGATTACGCCGCCCCCGGATTCCCCGATACCCCGCCCAAGCGGGATTTCCAGGCGGATATTTCTATTTCCCTGGCCTGCGCCATCCCCGCCGCCCCGGTGCGGGAGAGGATCCCCACCGAAGAGGAGCTTGCCGCCATCCTGGAGAAGATGGGCAAAACCAGCCCCCTGGACGAGCTGAACTGCGGTTCCTGCGGCTACCCCACCTGCCGGGAGAAGGCCAAGGCGGTCTTTAACGGCAAGGCGGAGGTGACCATGTGCCTGCCCTATATGCGGGCGCGGGCAGAATCCCTCTCCGATAAGATTTTGGGCTCCACGCCCAACGCCATTTTGGTGGTGGGGGAGGACCTCACCGTCCAGCAGATGAACGGCGCGGCGGCCCGCTTCTTTGGGCTGGAGCGCCCCGACGCCGCAGTACATAAGCCGGTGGAGGATTTCCTGGACCCGGTGGACTTCATCTTTGTGCTGGAGGATGGCCGCCCCATTAAAGACCGGAAAATCTGGCTGGAAAAATCGGAAAAATTCGTGGAAGAGACCATCGTCTACGACATTGAAAATAAGCTCCTGCTGGCCATTATGAAGGATGTTACCGCGGAAGAGAAAGAGAACCGCCGGGCCCAGGAGCTGCGGCAGCAGACCCTGGAGGTCACCGACCGCATCATCCAAAAGCAGATGCGCACCGTTCAGGAGATAGCCAGCCTCCTGGGAGAAACCACCGCCGAAACCAAGGTGGCCCTCACCAAGCTCCGGGGGGCCGTCGCGGAGGGACAGAGCCATGAGTAAGCTCTATCTGGAAAACGGCTGGCTCTCCATGAACAAGGCGGGGGAGCTTTTGTGCGGCGACCATGTGGAGACGGTGAACCGGGAGGACAGCGTCATCATGGTGCTGGCCGACGGCCTGGGAAGCGGCGTCAAGGCCAGCATCCTCTCCACCCTCACCTCCAAGATTCTCGCCACCATGCTGGCCGGGGACATGACGGTGGAGGACAGCGTGGAGACCATCGCCCTCACCCTGCCGGTTTGCGCAGTGCGGCAGGTGGCCTACTGCACCTTCACCATCCTCCAGGTGGATAAGAACACCGGGGAGGTGTATCTGGTTCAGTTTGATAACCCGGACCTCATCCTTCTGCGGGGAGGAAAGATTTTCGATTACCCCAAGGAAAAGCGGGAGATTGCCGGCAAGACCATCTACGAAACCCGCCTGATGGGCCGCACCGGGGATTTGTATATTATGATGAGCGACGGGGCGGTCCACGCCGGGGTGGGAACGGTGCTGAACTTCGGCTGGCAGCAGCCGGAAATTGCCGAATACGCCCAGCGGGTTTGGACGCCGGACCTTTCCGCCAAGTCCATGGCGGCGAAGATCAGCGACGCCTGCCGGGAGCTGTACATGGACATCCCAGGGGACGATACCACCATTGCGGCCCTGCGCATCCGCCAGCGGCAGCAGGTGAACCTGATGATAGGCCCTCCCATGGACCCGGCCCAGGACGAGGCGATTATGGGGGATTTCTTCGCCCTGGAGGGGAAGACCATCGTCTGCGGCGGCACCACCAGCACGGTGGTGGGCCGGTATCTCCAGAAGCCGGTCTGTCCCACCCTGGATTTCTTTGACCCGGATATCCCCCCCATCGCCACCATCCAGGGGGTGGACCTTGTCACCGAGGGGGTCATCACCCTGGGCCGGGTGGTGGCCCTGGCGGCCCAGTGCGTTTCCAACGAGATTGGGGAGCCCACCTGGCTCACCGGCAAGGATGGGGCCTCCCTCATCGCCCGCCTGCTCTTTGAGGAAGCCACCAATGTGAACTTTTATGTGGGCCGGGCTATGAACCCCGCCCACCAGAACCCGGACCTGCCCCTGAGCCTGAACCTGAAGCTGCGGCTGGTGGAGGAGCTGGCCCGGTGCCTGGAGCAGATGGACAAAGCGGTGACAGTGCGGTACTACTAAGAACCTGTATTCACAACCGCTGTACGCCGTCTGGGCGGTCTTTTTCCCGCCATACTGCGTTGATTTCCCTTGCCATACGTCAGTATGGCTGTGGAAAATCGCCTTGTCTGACGGGAAAAATCCCCGTCCATCCGGCATCCCCGGTTATGAATACAGGTTCTAAAAGGCTGCGCCGCTGCTCCAAGGTGGATGCCCCTGTTGCCGTCAAAACCGGCAGCAGGGGTTCTTTGTGGCCTCAACATGCAGGATGGAAGAAATAACTTGCAAAATCAGGCGGAACCCCCTTGCTTTTTCCCTGGTTTTCCGGTATTATGGAGTGCGGGAATCAGGCGGAGAAAGCCTTTCCTGCAAAATGCTGATACAAGAGGTGCGTTCAGAATGCCGATGGACCTTTTAGCGGTGATTGAGCGGAATATGCCCGGTTTTTCCAAGGGGCAGAAGCTCATCGGCCGCTTCATCACCCAGCACTACGATAAAGCTGCCTTTATGACCGCCGCCAAGCTGGGGGATACGGTGGGGGTCAGCGAATCCACAGTGGTGCGCTTTGCCACCGAGGTAGGCTTTGAGGGTTACCCCCAGCTCCAGAAGAACCTCCAGGAGATTATCCGCAACCGCCTCACCACCGTTCAGCGGATGGATATTATCAACGAACAGATTGCCGGCAGCGACGTTCTCACCAGGGTGCTGGCGCTGGACAGCGAGAAGATTCGCCGCACCATGGAGGAGGCGGACCGCAACGCCTTTGACCAGGCGGTGGAAGCCATTGTGGGGGCCAGGGAGGTGTACATCCTGGGCATCCGCAGCTCCAGTATGCTGGCCAGCTTCCTGGCCTTTTACTTCAACCAGATTTTTCCCCATGTCCGGTGCGTCAACTCCAACTCCACCAGCGAGACCTTCGAGCAGATGTTTCGCATCGGGGAGGAGGACATTTTCATCGCCATCAGCTTCCCCCGGTACTCCCAGCGGACCCTGAAGGCGGCCCGCTATGCCAAAAGCCGGGGGGCCAAGGTCATCGCCCTCACCGATTCCACCTCCGCCCCCCTGGCCCAGGCGGCGGATATCCTCCTGCTGGCCCGCAGCGAGATGGCCTCCTTTGTGGACAGCCTGGTGGCTCCCCTCAGTGTCATCAACGCCCTCATTGTGGCGGTGGGGCTGAAGAAGAAGGAGGAAATCAGCCGGACCTACTCCACCCTGGAGAGCATCTGGGAGGAATATCAGGTTTACGAGAAGACCGAAGGGGCAGGAGGCAATCCTTAATGGGCGGGGAAGGCAAGGGCCGCTGGGATGCCATCGTCATCGGTGGCGGAGCCGCAGGGCTCCTCTGTGCTGGGTATGCCGCCCGCCGGGGGCTTTCCGTCCTGGTGGCGGAGGGCCGGGAGCGCCCCGCCCGGAAGATTCTGGTTACCGGCAAGGGCCGGTGCAACCTTACCAACAACTGCTCCCCGGAGGATTTTTTGAAAAACGTCTGCTCCAACCCAAAGTTTCTTTACAGCGCCATCTGGGGCTATCCCCCCGCCAGCACCATGGCTCTTTTCGAGGAGCTGGGGGTGCCCCTGAAGACCGAGCGGGGGAACCGGGTCTACCCGGTTTCCGACAGTGCCCGGAGCATCGCCGATGCCTTGGTGGGCTTCGCGAAAAATAGCGGGGCCAAGATTCTTCAGGCCAAAGTGGCGGAGATTCTCCTGGAGGAGGGGCGCGCCGTGGGGGTCCGCACCACGGGGGGAGAGGAGTACCGGGGCCGGAACATCGTCCTGGCCGCCGGAGGGATGAGTTACCCCGGCACCGGCAGCGACGGCAGCGGTTTTGCCCTGGCCCGGCAGGCGGGGCATACCATCACTCCCCTGCGGGGGAGCCTGGTGCCCATCCTCTGCGCCGGGGACTGCTGCGGCCGGATGGCCGGTCTCTCCCTAAAAAATGTCACCCTCACCCTCCGGGAAGAGGGGAAGAAGAAGCCGGTGTTCCAGGAGCTGGGGGAGATGCTTTTTACCCACCAGGGGGTTTCCGGGCCGCTGGTTCTTTCCGCCAGCGCCCTGATGAGAAAGCCCGCCGGGGAGTACCGTCTTTTCATTGACATGAAGCCCGCCCTGGACCCCGCCCAGCTGGATGCCCGGCTGCTGCGGGACTTCTCCGAATCCCCCAATCGGGATTTGGGCAATGTTCTAAGCAGCCTGCTGCCCAGGGCTTTTGTCCTCCCGGCCCTGGAAGCGGCGGAGCTGCCGCCGGACCGGAAGGTGCGGGAAGTGACCAGGGAGGAGCGCCGCCGCCTGGGGGAGAGGGTGAAGGCCTTCCCCCTTGTCCCAACGGCCCTGGGGCCGGTGGAGGAGGCGGTGGTCACCGCCGGCGGTGTAAAGGTTTCCGAAGTGGATCCCAAAACCATGGCCTCCCGCCTGGTTCCCGGCCTGTACTTTGCCGGGGAGGTGCTGGACGTGGATGCCCGCACCGGGGGCTTCAATCTCCAAATTGCCTTTGCCACCGGCTATGCCGCCGCCATGCACCTGGAATAAGGGAAAAACGCCCCTGCCTCTTTTGGAGGCGGGGGCGTTTTGGCTGTCTGCTCTTCTGCAAAGGGGGCTTTAGCAGCACTTAAAGACTGCAAGAATCGCAGCCGCTGCCCTCGTGGTCGTGGTCTACCTCCTGGATCTTCCCCACAATGGGTTCCGGGTCAATGCCCTGACGGGTGTAGTAATCGGAAAGGGCGGCTCGCACCGCCTGCTCCGCCAGCACCGAGCAGTGGACCTTCACAGGGGGCAGCCCATCCAGGGCCTCCATCACCGCTTTGTTGGAAAGCTGGAGCGCCTCCTCCACCGTTTTGCCCTTTACCATCTCGGTAGCCATGGAGCTGGTTGCAATGGCTGCCCCACAGCCGAAGGTCTTAAAGCGGACATCGGTGATAATGCCCCCCTCGATTTTTAGGTACATCTTCATAATATCGCCGCACTTGGCGTTGCCTACCTCGCCCACGCCGTTGGCATCCGGCAGCTCCCCCACGTTGCGGGGGTTGGTGAAATGGTCCAGGACCTTTTCCGAATACATCATAGCCGTTCACGTCCTTTCAGATTTTATTCATCCTTGATTTTTTCCCACACCGGGGACATGGCCCGCAGGCGTTCCACCACCTGGGGCACCGCCTTCAGAATCTCCTCCACCTCGTCGGGGGTGTTCATATCCCCCAGGCTCAGGCGCAGGCTGCCGTGGGCGATCTCGTGGGGCAGGCCGATGGCCAGCAGCACGTGGCTGGGGTCCAAAGAACCGCTGGTACAGGCGGAGCCAGAGGAAGCGCAAATGTCGTGGTTATCCAGCAGCAGAAGAAGGGCCTCCCCCTCCACCCCCTGGAAGGAAATGTTGCAGTTGCCGGGAAGCCGCCGGTCAGGGTGGCCGTTCAGGCGGCTCTTGGGGAGTTTGGTCAGCTCGCTGATGAGGCGGTCCCGCATGGCGGTGACACGGCTGGTCTTTTCCGGCAGCTCCTCCAGGGCCTCGGTGAGGGCCTCCCCCAACCCAACAATGCCGGCCACATTCTCGGTGCCAGCCCGGCGGCCCCGTTCCTGGCCGCCCCCGTCCATAAAGACGGTGGGGAAGGGGATACCCTTGCGGATATACAGCACCCCTACCCCCTTGGGACCGTGGAATTTGTGGGCGGAAAGGGAGAGCAGGTCGATGCTCATGCTCTCCACATCAATGGGAAGATGGCCTGCCGCCTGCACCGCGTCGGTGTGGAAGGGAACTCCCGCCTTCCGGCAGATGGCCCCGATTTCCGCCACCGGCTGGATGGTGCCAATCTCGTTGTTGGCAAACATAATGGACACTAAGGCGGTTTGGGGGGTGATCGCCTTTTCCACCTGGGCGGGGGAAACCAGACCATACTGGTCCACCGGCAGGTAGGTGACCGAAAAGCCCTCCTTCTCCAGGGCCTTGCAGGTGTGGAGGACGGCGTGGTGTTCGATGGCGCTGGTGATGATATGCCGCTTTCCCTTGGCGGCCAGGGTGTGGGCCAGCCCTTTGATGGCCCAGTTGTCCGATTCGGTGCCGCAGGAGGTGAAGTAGATTTCACCGGGATTGGCGCCGATGGCCTGGGCCACCTGGCTGCGGGCCTCCTCAATAGCTGCCCGCGCCTCCCGGCCGATGCCGTAGATGCTGGAGGGATTGCCGTAGTGCTGGCCCAGCCAGGGCAGCATCTTTTGAAGTACCCGCTGGCTCACCTGGGTGGTGGCCGCATTATCCGCGTAAATCATTTTGCTCATATTATAAAACGCTCCCTTTATGGTTTCTGCCACTATTATATACCGTTTTGGTAGATGATGCAAGCCCCCATCCCAATCAATTTCCCCAGGGTGTGTCCCTAAAGTCTTGGCACCCGCCTTTTGCTACAAGGAGAGAGCGCTTGCTGCGTCGAAAATGCTCGGAATACATACAGTATTCCTTGCGCTTTTCTCCTTGCAATCACTCCCCCCTTGCGAAAAATCCGGGCACCCCAACTTTAGGGACACACCCTAGGAGCACTTGGCGGTGTCAATAGCCAGTGGAATCATCAGGCAAAGAAGGGCGTCCTGGGGGGGATATCCTTTGCTTAAACAGCAGCCGCATGGGCTCTCCCCCTTTATTTATACTTTGCCGATTCTGCCACCGCCATACGATCGCAGCGTTCGTTTTCTGGATGTCCGGCGTGTCCCTTTACCCAGCAGAACTCCACCTGATGCCGCTCCAGCAGGGGCAATAGCTCCTCCCATAGGTCCACATTGAGTACCGGCTCGTTTTTTCCCCGCTTCCAGCCCCGGCGCTTCCAGGCGGCAAGCCATCCTTTTGTGACGGCGTCCACCAGATACTTGCTGTCGCTGGTGAGGATAACCCGGCAGGGCTCCCGCAGGGCCTGGAGCCCCTGAATGGCGGCGGTGAGCTCCATCCGGTTGTTGGTGGTGTCCCTTTCCCCGCCGGAAAGCTCCTTTCGGGCTTTGCCATAGAGCAGGACAGCTCCCCAGCCTCCCGGTCCGGGATTGCCAGAGCAGGCGCCGTCGGTGTAAAGATAAACGGTCTTGCGCTGTTCCAAGTAAAGAGACCTCCTTAAAAATAGCCGGCTTAAAAGCCCCGGACGCACCGTCAAGTGAAAACCCCGGCTATATGAGCCTGGTGCGGTTAAATAGGCTCTTTGCGGCTTACATTTATTCTATGCCCATAAATTATATAACGCAACCGGCGGCAATTGCAAGAGATGGAAGGAAAGCGGAAAATTTTTTGGACAAGAGTGGAAAGTTTCCTCCTTCTTTTGACTATAATAAGGATAGGACAGGCGCAGAGTGACTGGGGCTCTGTATCCTGAAGCCAAGCGGGCCACCCCCCCGGACACCTGCGGCGGAAAATTCCCCTTGACGAACGGCTCTTAAGCAAGTATAATAAAAACCAGAAGAATTTTTTGTGCAATATGGCGGGACACCCCAGGGCCTGCTCCCGCATTTTGATAGAATTTCCGCCGCTCCTGGATGTTTTGTATCCCCCTATAGGCTGGGATGGGACCGGCGGCCTGATTTTGGAATTATATCCCCGCCCCTTTTTGCAAGGGCCTGGGGAGTTAGTCGGAAAACTGCATACCATCCCCCAGGGGCTTTCCCGGTGCAGAGCCGGGAGAGCTTGGGGCCGCTTTCCTGCGTGCTTCGGGAGGGCCTTTTTCCGACATTCAAAAAATGGAAGATAATGATTCACTGAAAATAAATGGAGGTAAGAAACAACGTGACAGAAAAAAAGAATAGTGAAAACAAAGTACTGGCGCCGGAAGGGTTTGTGGAGAAGCTCCACCCCCGCCGCGGCGGCAGGCGTCCTGCCGCGCCCCAGCAGCCGGAGGCTCCCGCCGAAAAGCGGAAGGAATCCCCCCGCCGGGGCCGCCGCCCGATGGCTCAAATCGGGAAGAAGCCCCAGGAAGCTCCGCTGCAGGCCGCCGAAAAATCCGGCCAGACCCCGAAGACGCAGGCCGCCGGACAGCAGCTTTCCACCACCTCCCAGCCGCCTAAAAAGCAGAGCCCCCGGCGGCAAAGGGGGAAGGAGCAGCCCCAGCAGGCGGCTCAACCGGCGCCCCAGCCATCCCGCCAGCCCCAGAAGGGGCAGCGGGCTCCCCGCCGGGGCAAGGCCTTGATGGAAAACAGCACCCTGGCGCTGGCTCCGGAATCGGTGAAGTGCCCCCTGCGGCGCACCGCCCACCAGCTGAAGCCCGGCCGTTCTCCTCTGCGCATCATCTCCCTGGGGGGGCTGGGGGAGATTGGCAAGAACATCACCGTCTACGAGTGCGGGGAGGATATTCTGGTGGTGGACTGCGGTCTCGCCTTCCCGGACGACGACCTTTTGGGGGTGGACCTGGTTATCCCGGACTTCACCTACCTTATTCGCAACCGGGATAAAATCCGGGGGGTGTTCCTCACCCACGGCCATGAGGATCATATCGGCGGCCTGCCCTACCTGCTGCGGGAGATAAACGTCCCCGTTTATGGCACCGCCCTCACCCTGGGTCTGGTGGAAGGAAAGCTCCGGGAGCACGGCCTGGTGGGCAAGGTGAGGCTGGCAGTGGTGCGCCCCGGCGAGACCATTAAGGCGGGGTGTATGGCGGTGGAGTTCATCCACGTCAACCACTCCATCCCGGATTCCTGCGCCCTGGCTGTCCACACCCCGGACGGTGTGGTGGTCCAAACCGGGGACTACAAGATTGACTATACCCCCATCGGCAGCGAGGTTATTGACCTGGCCCGGTTCGGGGAGCTGGGTGGACAGGGGGTTCTGGCCCTGCTGGCGGATTCCACCAACGCGGAAAAGCCGGGGAGCACCCCCAGCGAGCGGATTGTGGGGGAGAGCTTTGATAAGCTCTTTAAAAACGCCGGCAAGAAGCGCATTATCATCGCCACCTTTGCCAGCAACATCCACCGCGTCCAGCAGATTATCGACACCGCCACCCGGACGGGCCGCAAGGTGGCGGTCTTTGGCCGCAGCATGCTCAATGTGGTGACGGTGGCCCAGGCCCTGGGGTATCTCACCGTAAAGCCCGGCACCATCATCGACGTGGAGCAGATGCGCAGCTACAGCGACGACCAGCTGGTGGTGGTTTGCACCGGCAGCCAGGGGGAGCCTATGAGCGCCCTCACCCGGATGTCCACCGGGGACCACCGCCAGGTGCGGGTGGGTCCTAACGACTATATCATCCTTTCCGCCACCCCCATCCCCGGCAATGAAAAGCTGGTAGGGAATGTGGTCAACGAGCTGATGAAGCTGGGGGCGGATGTGATTTACGAGCGGATGTACGATGTCCATGTTTCCGGCCACGCCTGCCAGGATGAAACCAAGATGATCCTGAGCCTTACAAAGCCCCGGTTCTTTGTGCCGGTCCACGGGGAGTACAAGCACCTGATGAAAAACGCCGGAGTGGCCCGCAGCGTGGGGATGGATGGTAAAAATATCATCATCAGCGACATCGGCCGGGTCATCGAGACCGATGGCCTCACCATGCGCATCACCGGCTCGGTCCCCGCCGGACGGGTGCTGGTGGACGGCCTGGGGGTAGGCGATGTGGGCAGCACCGTTTTGCGGGACCGCAAGCTCCTTTCGGAGGAGGGCCTCATTGTAGTGGCCGCCACCATAGATGGGGTGAGCGGCGAGGTGGTGGCCGGACCGGATCTGGTCTCCAGGGGCTTCGTCTATGTCCGGGAGAGCGAGGAGATGATGGCCGGCGCCCGGACGGTGGTGCTGAACGCCCTCTCCCAGCTGGGGCTTTCCGGCTACCGGGATTGGAACAGCATCCGGACCAAGCTGCGGGACGACCTTTCGGCCTATATCTACGCCAGGACCCGCCGCCGTCCCATGATTCTGCCGGTGCTGGAGGAAGTAAACGGTTAACCGCCGCCGGCAAGCGGCTGTGAGGCGGACGCCCGTGGGGCGTCCTTCTCTTTATATGGTTATCAGGCTGGATTTTGCGGGGGTAAGGCGGGAAGGCCGCTTTACCGCCTGCACCTAACAAGGGAATGACAGGTCTGTCCTGCCGTGTTGTTGCAAGGATTTGAGCCCAGGGGGTTCCCCAGGCAACGGCCTGTGCGCTTTTTGCTTTTTCCCGGCTTGCCGCATGATGTCGTTTATGGTATACTATACCTTAACTATAAAATATCCTGACCAAAAGGAGGGTGGGCCGAATGCTGGACCGGATGAACCTTTACCGCCCGGTGATTTATGGGCTGCTTGCCGTCAGCGGACTGGCGGCGGGGGCCTCCTACTTCTTTGTGGAGCTGGGGCTCTTCGCCATCTTCCTGGGGGCCTGGGGGGTGATGGCCATTTGGGCGGTGCTCCACTGCGCCCGCATCAGCCGGGATACCGAAAAGCAGCTTGCCGCCATCCGGGAATCCCTCTTTGGGGCCCAGCGGGATTCGGTGGCGGAATACCCCATGGCCACCATGGTTCTGCGGGAGAGCGGAGAGGTGCTGTGGCAAAACGACTACTGCCGCCGGCATGTCCTGGGGGGGCTGGACGCCTTTGGGAAGAGCATTGCGGAGGTTGCCCCCCAGCTGGATCTCGCCGGGGACTGCCCCCCGGAAGGGCAGAATGTGACGGTGGGGGAGCGGATGTACACCCTTTACTGGCTGCGCACCGACCGCCAGGCGGAGCCGGTGATGGTGCTCTATTTCTTTGATGACCACGACCTGAAGGTCTACGCCAAGGAGTACTTCGATTCCCGCCCCTGGGTGATGCTGATGGTGATTGACAACTTCTCCGAGCTGTTTTTGGACGCCAAGGAGAACGAGCGAAGCAAAACCATGAGCGAGATTGAGCATATCATTGAGACCTTTACCGAGGAAAACCATGGCCTCCTGAAAAAGCTGGATAAGGACCGGTACATCGCCGTCATCGAGGACCGGTATATGCGCCAGGTGGAGGCCAGCCGCTTCCCCATTCTGGACCAGATTCGCGGCATCACCGCCGGAGACCGCATCTCCGCCACCATGTCCATCGGGGCGGGGAGCAAGGAGGGGAGCCTCCACGAATCGGAGGCCCTGGCCCGCCAAGCCCTGGATATGGCCCTGGGCCGGGGCGGGGACCAGGCTGCGGTGAAGCTGCGGGACGGGTACGAGTTCTTCGGCGGCGTTTCCAAGGGGGTGGAAAAGCGCAACAAGGTGCGTACCCGCATTGTAGCCAACGCCATCACCGAAATTGTCCAAACCAGCAAGAACATCCTGGTGATGGGCCACCGCTTTGCCGACCTGGACTGCGTGGGGGCGGCGGTGGGCCTTTGCGCCGGGCTGCGGAACATGGGACGCACCGCCCGCATCGTTTTGGACCAGGAGCGCAGCCTTGCCCAGTCCCTGGTGAACCGGGTGAAGGAAAGCGGCCTGGGGGAGCTGTTCATCGCCCCGGATGCCGCCCTGGAGACCCTCTCGGACGATACCCTGCTCTTTGTTGTGGATACCCATGTAAAGACGCTGCTGGAATCCCCCACCGTTTACGCCGGCTGCCGCAATGTGGTGGTTATTGACCACCACCGGAAGATGGTGGACCACATTGAGGACGCCATTATCTTTTTCCACGAGCCCTACGCCTCCTCCGCCTGCGAGATGGTGGCGGAGCTGAACCAGTACCTGGGGGAAAAGCAGAAAATCTCCACTGCCGAGGCGGAGGCCATGCTCTCCGGCATTATGCTGGATACCAAAAACTTTACCCTGCGCACCGGAGTGCGCACCTTTGAGGCAGCCGCCTACCTGCGCCGCATGGGGGCGGATACGGTGGAGGTGCGCAAGCTCTTTGCCTCCACCATGGAGGCCTATCGCAACAAGGCCCAGCTGGTGGCCTCCGCCCAGGAGTACCGGGGCTGCGCCATCGCCTACACCCAGCGGGAGCAGCAGGATATGCGAATCATCGCCTCCCAGGCGGCGGATGAGCTGCTGAACATCGAAGGGGTGGAGGCATCCTTCCTGCTCTTCTCCTCCGGCTCCGGGGTGAATATGTCCGCCCGGAGCATGGGGGCGGTGAATGTCCAGGTGATTATGGAAAGCCTGGGTGGAGGCGGGCACCTCACCATGGCTGCTGCCCAGCTGAAGGAAATCACCATGGACGAGGCCCTGGCAAAGCTCCGGGGGGCCATCGACAGCTACCTGGAAATGAACAGCCTGCCAGTGGGGAGTTCCTCCCCCGGCGTCAATCAGTAAGGAGGCATCATCATGAAAGTGATTCTGACACAGGACGTAAAAGGCTCTGGCCGCAAGGGGGAGCTGGTAACGGTATCCGACGGGTACGCCAATAACTTTCTCCTTCCCCGGAAGCTGGCCATCCCCGCCACCCCCCAGGCCCTTAACGAGCTGAAAAACCGGGAGGCTGCTGCCGCCCACCGCCTGGCGGAGGAAAAGAAGGCCGCGGAGGCCGCCGCCAAGGAGCTTACGGGCAAAACGGTGAAGATTGCCGCGCGGGGCGGCGCGGGCGGTAAGCTCTTTGGCTCGGTGAGCACCAAGGAGATTGCCGAGGCCATCCAGAAGGAGCTGGGGGTGGAGCTGGATAAGCGGAAAATCTCCCTGGATGCGGAGATTAAAGCCTTTGGTACCTACAATGCGGAGATAAAGCTCTACGCAGGGGTTTCCGCCAAGGTGTACGTGGTGGTCAGCGAGCAGTAATTTATTGAAATAGGAGGGCCTGCCTGTGCCAGCGGAAACCCAAAGCATTGATATTTACAGCCAGACCCTGCCTTACAGCCTGGAGGCGGAGCAAAGCGTCCTGGGGGCGCTGCTGCTGGACCCAAACTGCATCCCCACCGTCATGGAGCTTCTGCGGGAGGAGTGCTTTTACCGCCCCCAGCACCAGGGGCTTTACGCGGTTATCACCCGGATGTTCACCATGGGGGAGCGGGTGGATGCGGTGACGGTGCTGGAAAACGCCCGGCGGGAAAAGGTCTTCGAGACCCCGGAGGACGCCAAAATCTACCTTTCCCAGCTGGTGCAGGTGGTCCCTACCACCGCCAACGTCGGCGCCTACGCCCAAATTGTCCAGGAAAAGTATTATCTGCGCAGCCTCATCACCGCCAGCCGGGAGGTGGTGGACAACGCCTTTGACCCCCAGGCGGACGCGGCGGAGCTTTTGGACTTTGCGGAACAGCGCATCTACGATATCCGCCAGGGGCGGCAGGCCAGCACCATCCTGCCCCTTTCCCGCATCCTGGTGGAGACCTACGACCATCTCCAGCGCATCAGTGGAGAGGACAGGAAGGACTACCTGGGCCTTTCCACCGGGTACAAGGCGCTGGATAATATGATAACCGGCCTCAACAAATCGGACTTTCTCCTTATCGCCGCCCGCCCCGGTGTTGGAAAAACTGCCTTTGCCCTGAACATCGCCTCCAATGTGGCGAAAAACTCCGGCAAGGCGGTGGCTATCTTCTCCCTGGAGATGAGCAAGGAGCAGCTGGCCCAGCGGCTCCTTTCCTCCGAGGCCCTGGTGGAGCTGCAAAAGCTCCTCACCGGCAGCCTCACCGATGATGATTGGGTCAAGATTGCGCGGGCCACCCAGACCCTGGCGGCTTCCTCCATCTATGTGGATGACAACGCCCTCACCACCGTGGCGGAGATTAAAGCGAAGCTGCGGCGGATCAAGGACCTGGGGCTGGTGGTCATTGACTACCTCCAGCTGATGACCAGTGGCCGGAGCATCCAAAACCGGGTCCAGGAGGTTTCGGAAATCACCCGGAACCTGAAGCTGATGGCGAAGGAGCTGAACATCCCGGTCATCACCCTTTCCCAGCTTTCCCGAAGCATCGAAAGCCGCAGCGAGCACAAGCCCATGCTTTCTGACCTGCGGGAATCCGGTTCCATCGAGCAGGACGCCGACGTGGTCATGTTCCTCCACCGGGAGGCCCTCTATAACGAGCAGGAGAGCGTCAACGACGCCAAGTGCATTGTAGCCAAGAACCGCCACGGGGAGACCGGCTCCATCGACCTTTACTGGGATGGTCAGTACACCCGCTTTTCCAGCATCGCCTACGGGCGGGAACCGGACTAGAGCCGGAGCGGCAGCCCGGAATGGCAGAAGGAGAGGGAGCGCCATGGCTGAAGCGCAGGGGCTGTACCAGAAGGCCCTGAAAACGGTCCAGAAACACCAGATGATCCAGCGGGGAGACACGGTGGCTGCCGGGGTGTCCGGAGGGGCAGATTCCGTTGCCATGCTGGATTTTTTCTACCATCTGAGAGAAAGAATGCCGCTGCAAATCGCCGTCTGCCACCTGAACCATCAGCTGCGGGGGGAGGAGAGCGACAGGGACGAGGCTTTCGTCCGGGAGCTGGCGGAGCGGTACCGCCTGCCCTTTTTGGGAAAGAGGGTGGACGCCGCCGCCTGGGCTGGGGCGCACCGGTGCTCGGTGGAGGAGGCCGGGCGGGAGCTGCGGTATGCCTTCCTTCAGGAATGTGCCGGGGAAGAGGGAAAAATCGCCACCGCCCACACCCTGTCGGACAGCATGGAGACGCTGCTTCTGAACCTTTGCCGGGGGAGCGGCGTCCGGGGACTGCGGGGTATCCCGCCGGTGCGGGGAAGAATCGTCCGCCCTCTTTCCGGCTGTACCCGCCAGGAGGTAGAGGACTACTGCCGGGAGCAGGGGCTTTGTTCTATCACCGATTCCACAAATCTTTCCCCGGTCTATAGCCGCAACCGCCTCCGCCTCCGGGTTCTGCCGGAGCTGGAACTCATCAATCCCGCCCTTCCCGCAGTCCTGGAGGCCTTTATGGCCCGAATGGATCGCCACTGGGAGCTGTTGGAGGGGCTGGTCCGGGAGGCAAAAGGGCGGCTCCTTCTCCCGGATGGCCGTTTGGACCGGGAGGGGCTTCTGGCCTTGCCGCCGCCTGTGCGGGAAGCGCTCCTTCTGGGGCTGCTGGAGGAAGCCGGGGCCCGGCAGTCCTCCCGGCTGGTGGAGGAGATGGAAAAGGCCGCCAGGGCAGGGCGGGGGGAACTTCCGGTAAAAAATGGCGTCTTTTTTACAGCCAGTAAAGATTGGGTGGAGCTTTCTCCCCGCCGTCCGGCTCCTGCCGGTTTTTTTCAGATGGAGCTGGAGCTTTCCGATCCTGCCGCCCTCCCTGCCTTTTTCCCCCTGGATGGGAACCGGAAGCTGGCAGTCGCTCCATTTCCCGGAAAAAAAGGGGAATCCGCCGAAAAAATTAACAAATCGGCCTTAAAAAACCGGCTGGATTGTGGTAGAATAAAAGGCACTGTAATATTGCGCCGGAAAATTCCCGGAGACCGAATGGCTCCGGCCGGGCGGAGCGCGGGGAGCCATCCCCTTAAAAAGCTCTGCCAGGAGGCGGGCATTCCGCCGGAAAAACGGCAGCAGCTTGTGGTAGCGGCGGACAGCGAGGGCATCATTTGGGCCGAGGGCTTCGGTGCGGACCGCCGCTGTGTCTGGCGGGAGGATTCCCGGCAGGGGTGTGTATTTGCAATTATCACAACGGAGGACAGACAAAATGGAGAAGCGTAACGACATCCAGAAGATACTCATCAGCGAGGAGCAGCTTGCCGCCAAGGTGGCGGAGCTGGGGGCCGCCATCAGCCGGGATTACGAGGGCAAAAAGCTCATGATACTGGGGGTGCTCAAAGGCTCGGTGGTCTTTATGGCGGACCTGCTGCGCCATATCACCATCCCGGTGGAGATGGACTTTATGGCCGTTTCCAGCTACGGGGCGGGGGTGAAAACCACCGGCGTGGTGAAGATTCTCAAGGACCTGGACCGGCTCATTGAGGGCTACCATGTTCTGGTGGTAGAGGATATTCTGGATTCGGGCATGACCCTCAGCTACCTTACCGAGCTGCTGCGGGACCGCGGCCCTGCCAGCGTCCGCATCGCCACCCTGCTGGATAAGCCGGAGCGGCGCAAGGTGGACATCGCCCCGGATTATGTGGGCTTCACCGTTCCGGACGAATTCGTGGTGGGCTACGGCCTGGATTACGCCGAGCTATACCGCAATCTTCCCTATGTAGGTATCCTGGCCCCCCATGTGTACGAAAAATAAGCGAATTTGCGCATAACATAAGATATACCCAGCCTGGTCCGGGGGCATCCCGGCCGGAAAGACAGGAGTGTTTTTTACTTTGAACCAAAACAACAAACGAGGTCTGTATATCTACCTCGCTATCCTGATGGCGGTGGTCTTTTTGGCGATGAGCTGGTTCAACAGCACCGCTGCCAAAAAGGAGGTGGAGTACAACCAAATCGTGGCGGAATTCCTCACCGACCAGGTGGGGGAGTACCGGCTGGACCTCAACACCCGCACCCTCACCTACACCCTTTGGAAGGATATGGAATCCAAGACGCCGCCGGCGGAAAATGCCAGCCCGGAGAGCTCCTCTGGTGTTTCTTCCTCCGAAGCGGCAAATCCCCTGACACCCTTCCAGCCCCAACCGGCCCAGTCCAAGGCCAAAACCTACCAGGTGCCCAGTACGGATCTGTTTATCCGGGATGTCCATGACCATATCCTGGAGTACAACGCCGCCCACCCGGACAAGCCGGTGACCATGGTGTATGTCCCGGTGAGCGATTCCACCTTCCTCAACGTCTGGCTGCCGGTGCTGCTGCCCATCATCGCAATGGTGGCCCTGTGGTGGATGATTATGCGCCAGACACGGGGGACCGGCAACCCCATGGCCTTTGCAAAGGCCAAGGCAAAGCTCCCCACCGACGGCAACCGCATCACCTTTGACGAGGTGGCGGGGGCCGATGAGGAGAAGGAGGAGCTAAAGGAGATTGTAGAGTTCCTGAAGAGCCCGGAAAAGTTCAACTCCCTGGGGGCCCGCATCCCCAAGGGTGTGCTGCTGATGGGTCCTCCCGGAACCGGCAAGACGCTGCTGGCTAAGGCGGTAGCGGGGGAGGCAGGCGTGCCCTTCTTCTCCATCTCCGGTTCCGACTTTGTGGAGATGTACGTGGGCGTGGGCGCTTCCCGTGTCCGGGATCTCTTTGAGCAGGCCAAGAAGAACGCCCCCAGCATCGTCTTTATTGATGAGATTGACGCCGTGGGCCGCCACAGAGGGGCGGGCCTGGGCGGCGGTCACGACGAGCGGGAGCAGACCCTCAACCAGCTTCTGGTGGAGATGGACGGCTTTGGGGCCAATATGGGGGTCATCGTCATGGCGGCCACCAACCGCAAGGATATACTGGACCCCGCCCTTATGCGCCCTGGCCGCTTTGACCGGCACATCACCGTCAACTACCCCGATGTGAAGGGCCGGGAGGAGATTCTCCGGGTCCACACCCGCAATAAGCCCATCGGCCCCGATGTGGACCTGGCGGTTATTGCCAAGACCACCGGCGGCTTCACCGGCGCGGACCTGGAAAACCTCACCAACGAGGCCGCCCTCCTGGCCGCCCGAAAGGACAAAAAGGCCATCACTATGGAGGAGATTGAGGAGGCCACCATCAAGGTGATTGTGGGCCCCGAAAAGCCCTCCCACGTGGTCACCGAGAAGGAGCGGAAACTTACCGCCTACCACGAATCCGGCCACGCCATCGTCACCTACAACTGCCCCACCCAGGATAAGGTCCACCAGGTTTCCATCATCCCCAGAGGCGGCGCGGGGGGCTTCACCCTCAGCCTGCCGGAAAAGGACGTCATGTATATGACCAAGAAGGAGATGGAGGAGAACATCTGCACCCTGCTGGCCGGCCGGGTGGCGGAAAGCCTGATGCTGGACGATATCTCCACCGGGGCCTCCAACGACATCGAGCGGGCCACCAAAATCGCGCGGGCCATGGTGACCCGGTACGGCTTCAGCGAGCGTCTGGGAACCATGATTTACGGCAAGGACCAGAACGAGGTTTTTCTGGGCATGGAAATGACCCAGGACCGGGGCTACTCCGAGGAGGTGGCCGCCACCATCGATCAGGAGGTGCGCCGCATCATCGACACCGCCCAGGCCAAGGCGGTGCAGATACTGGAGGAAAACAAGGAGCTGCTGGAAAAGCTCAGCCAGTACCTGCTGGAGTTTGAGAAGATTGACGGAGAGGTGTTCCAGCGGCTGATGGATGGAACCAACACCCTGGAAGAGTTGATTGCCGAGACTAACGAAGCCAACGCCGTCAAGGCGGAAAAGCAGAAGCGCGCCCAGGAGGCTGCCCAAAAGGCCAGGGAAGCCAAGGAGGCCCAGCAGGCTGCCGGAGGCCGTCCCCACTTCACCCCGCCCTTTGCAGGCCGCTCGGATTCCGCCGTTCCCCCGCCGCCCCCTGCTTGGGAGGAGGAGCCGGAGGACAGCGGCAGCGAGCCGCCGGAGAGCCACCTGCCCCCGGAGGCGTAACCCGCAGCATCCCGATAGAAAAGCAGCCCGGAGCCCCCAAGCGGGGTTCCGGGCTTTCTCTAGGCCGAGAAAATAAGTAGGTTCGCTTTCTCATAAGCCAGCAGGGCGAAGAATACAAGGCTACCCCCAAAGGAAAAGAAAACCACCCGGAAGCGGGTGGTTTTGCCAAAGGAGAGGGATCTAATTGTGTGGTGAAACCCGCTCCACCTTCTCCCGCAGGGCAGTCTCCACAAATCTGTTCAGGGTTAGCCCCGACTCCCGTGCCCTCACAACCGCAGTCCGGTGCAGTTCTGGGGAAATGCGGACATTAAAAGAGCCTTTGTAGGGCTTTTCCGGTTCCTTGCCCACCTCCTTGCAAAAATCCAAATAATCATCTACAGCTTCGTGGAAGGCTTGCTCAATTTCAGCGGCGTTTTCGCCGGAAAAGTTTACAAGATCACAAATATCTTCGATTTTACCATAAAGCAGCCGGTCTTCGGCGCTAAATTCAATGGCAGTGGTATAACCCCTGTACCTTAAAGTATTTTGTTTCATAATAAATATTCAATTCAAAATGAATTTCGGCTCTGTGATTTCTCTCATAATCTCAACTTGACTCGAACTTTGTTTCTAGAATAAAAACGGTTAATCGCCCTACCGCCGGCCCGTTACAAGGTCTTGACAAAATCCGCTAGCTGGCGGACAAAAGCAGCTGGTAAAACATCCCCTGGATGGGGCTTGTGGAGCAAAATAACACGATGATCGGATTCCCGGAAAAATTTTACCCGTGAACCGGAGGTCTTACCCTTGTTGGATGGAGAAAACCCCAGCTGCTTTAGAAGGGTTGCGGCCTCTGTGTAGGTGAAATCTTTTGGAATTTCGTATAATCGTTTCCTAAGTTTTTCTGATTTTGCCAACCTATGCAAACCCTTTCTCTGCTGCTAACACCGGTGGAGGAACTGCAAATGAGACGTTTTTTGTCATATACCGAAAAATACTCCTTTCTGCAACTAATATTCAGTTACTGTATTGAGATAATTATATATCATCGGGGCGCCTTTGTCAAGGTGTTTTTTGCCTGGAGGAATCCCGGCCCCTTCCCTTTTTCCCGGTGATATGCTACAATAGCGGGGTATAGTGGCCACACGAGAAGGAGGAACGACTCCATGCGGAAAATTAAGATTTTCGATACCACCCTCCGGGACGGAGAGCAGGCCCCTGGCTGTACCATGAACCCCAGGGAAAAGCTGGAGCTGGCCCGCCAGCTGGAGCGGCTGGGGGTGGATGTTGTTGAGGCAGGTTTTCCTGTCTCCTCCCCGGATGACGCCCAGGCGGTGCGGGAGGTGGCCCAAGCCCTGACCCACACCACAGTAGCCGCCCTTTGCCGGGCGGTGCGGGGGGATGTGGAGGCGGCAGCCAAGGCCCTGGAGCCTGCCAAAAAGCCCCGGCTTCATATCTTTATCGCCACCAGCGACCTGCACCTGCGGGAAAAGCTAAACATCACCAGGGAAAAGGCTCTGGAGATGATTGCAGAAAGCGTGGCCTACGCCTGCACCCGCTGCGGGGATGTGGAATTTTCCGCCGAGGACGCCACCCGCAGCGACCGGGAATTTCTCCTCACCGCCCTGAACACCGCCGTGGATGCCGGAGCCTCCACCATCAATGTCCCGGACACGGTGGGGTATATTACCCCGGAGGAGATGGGGGAGCTTATTGCCTGGCTGCGGGAAAACCTCCACCGGAAGAAGGACGGCAGCCCGGTCACCCTTTCGGTCCATTGCCACAACGATTTGGGGATGGCGGTAGCCAACTCCCTGGCGGCCATTCGGGCCGGGGCCGACCAGGTGGAGGGCACTATCAATGGCATTGGGGAGCGGGCCGGCAACGTTGCCTTGGAGGAGATCATCATGGCCCTGGATACCAGAGGCCAGCTGTACCAGGCCCAAACCGGCATCAACCTCCGACAGATTTACCGCACCTGCCGCCTGGTCTCCACCGTTATCGGCCAAAAGATACCCCCCAACAAGCCGGTGGTGGGCCGCAACGCCTTTAACCACGAGGCGGGCATCCACCAGCACGGGGTGCTGAAAAACCCCCTCACCTACGAGATTATGTCCCCGGAGACCATCGGCATCTACGATAACGACCTGGTGCTGGGGAAGCACTCCGGCAAGCACGCCTTTATTCAGCGGGTGGAGGAGCTGGGCTATACCCTCCCTGGCGAGCTGCTGGAAAGGGCCTTCACCCGCTTTTTGGCCCTGGCGGACCGGAAGAAGACGGTGACCAACAAGGATATTGAAGCCATCGTTGGGGCGGCGGGATACACCATCCCGGAGACCTACAAGCTCCATAGCTTTGTGGTCAACAGCGGCACCGTCATCTCCGCCACCGCAGTGGTGAAGCTCCTTCGAGATGGGGAGGAGATGGAGCATGTGGCCCGCGGGGACGGCCCCATCGACGCCGCCTTTAAAGCCATTGACCGCATTGTCAAGGTGGGCTTCCAGCTGGTGAACTACAGCATCCATTCGGTCACCGAAGGGGAGGACGCCCAGGGCGAGGTGGTGGTGAAGCTCCGCCAGGGTAACCACACCGTCACCGGCCGGGGCCTTTCCACCGATATTTTTGAGGCCAGCCTCAAGGCGTACCTCAACGCGGTGAATAAGATCATCGCCCAGTGAGAGGAGATATTCCATGGACGATTTACTGCAATTTGCCGGCCGGAAAGAATTCCGGGCCTGGCTCACCGAAAACAGCCGCTCCAGCGGCGGCGTTTGGCTATTATTCGGCAAGGCCGGGGGACCGAAGACCCTCAAGGCGGGGGAGGCCCTGGAGGAAGCCCTCTGCTTCGGGTGGATTGACGGACAGATGCAGAGCATGGGCGAGACAGCCTACAAAAAGTATTTTTCCCTGCGCAGGGCAAAAAGCAAGTGGTCCGAAAAGAACAAGGCCCTGGTCCAGAAGCTGGAGGAGAAGGGGCTGATGACCGATTTGGGCCGGGAGAAGATTGCAGAGGCCAAAGAAAACGGCCAGTGGGACGCCCCGGACCCGATGGTGACGGTGTCGGAAGATCAGGTGGCCCAACTTTTGGCGCTGCTGGAGGGCCGGGAGCCTGCCTGCGCCAACTTCCAGGCTATGCCTCCATCGGTGAAAAAGACCTACGCCCGCGCCTACTTCGACGCAAAGACCGAAGCCGGGCGGGAAAAGCGCCTGGCCTGGCTGGTGGACCGGCTGAATAAAAATCTGCGGCCCATGTGACCGCTTGGACGCTAGTGATGATGAAAAGGAGGAGCTATGGGAAAGAAGCGGAAAACCCTTCCGAAGGAGATTGGGGGCCTTTTGGAAAGCGGGAATATCGAGGTCATAAAGGAGCAGCTTTCCCGGTGCGAGCCAAACGCCCTCACCAGCGTCAAATATGGCTCCAATATCTTTTCCCTGTCGCCCCTGCCCAGGGAGATCGCCCTTTGGGCCAAAGAGCAGGGGGCCGATGTGAACTTTAAGGACTACTACAACAAGACCCCCATCTTTAGCCAGGCCGCCGCCTGGCAGGGGAATGTGCAGCTTCTCATCGACCTGGGGGCCAGGGTGGATGTAGCCGATGACTTCGGCGTCACCCCCCTGCACCTGGCGGCGCTCTACGGGCGGCTAGACGCGGTCCGGGCCTTGCTGGATGCCGGGGTGGATGTGAATGTCCGGTCCGACCGGATCGACTGGCCCGGCTATCAGACGCCCCTGGAAAAGACCCTCGCCCAGGACCGCCTGCCCTATCAGGAGCTGCTGGCCATGTGCACCCTCCTTTTGGACCGGGGGGCGGAGATCACCGGCCGCTGCCGGGAATATCTGCGGAGATCGGCGGAGCAGTTCCAGCGGGACAAGCGGGGGATCAAAGACCCGGCATTTCTCCGCAGCCAGACGGAAGGCATGGAAAAACTTTATAGGCTCTTTGATGTCGCCCCCGCCGGGGAGGTCCCCTTCCACGACGGAGTGTCCCCCATCCTGGTGACCGAAACCGGGGAGGAGGCCCAGTTCCAGCAGCTTTGGGACTTCCTGGTCCCGCCCAACGGAAGGGCCCAGACCGCCCAGGGGGAGATTATCCGCATTGCGGGCCGCATCGAGAACGAGCTGATGGGCAACGGCGGCATCAACTGGGACGAGGACTTCCGGAAAATGCTCCGGGCCTTCCCCCAGTATGTCCGCCTGGGCAATGCCTTTTCCCAGGACGACATCCAGGCGGCGGAGGCCCTCACCGGCCTTCTGACCGCCGCCGGGGACGCGGGCCGCATCGACGACTTCCTCTGCAAGGCCCTGTGCGCCTGCGCGGTGGCCTGGGTCCAGCAGAACCCGGATCCCTTGCCGCCCCTGGAGGCGGATTATAAGCGGTGAACCCGCAGAAGGAATTTGTTTTTATGGAACGAGAGAAGAAAAAGGCGCTTCGGGAGCAGTTCGACCAGCGCAAGCCAGATATGGGGATTGTTTGCTGGCAAAGCGGCGAAAAAATGTGGATTGCAATTTCCACCGACGCCAAGGCGGACTATAACGGCACTTTGTTTCAGCTAAAGCTGGGCGCCTGGCCCAATCGCGAAATGCAGAAGGCATTTACCGATGACCCCGATTCCTTCCAGTGGTCGCTGCTGAAAAAGCTGGACTACAAGGAGCGGGACGAGGACCATGGCGACGATTTGGAGCTGCTGTTTTTAATGTGCATGGAGGAATACCCGGAGGCCAAGCAGATGCGGCCTGGCAGACGGTGAACGACGGGCTGGATGATAGAAATGGAGGGATATCCATTGAAGGAAACGGAAAAAAACGATGGCCGCCGCCAAAGGCTTGCCCGCCTGCTGGCGCTGGGGCTGATTGTCTTCATCAACTGCTCCGGCTTTCCGGTCTATAACTTAAATAAAGAGTGGACCTTTCTCATCACCGCCATAAATTTTTCCACGGTGTTTTGCTGTGCCGTGTTGGCGGGGGGATTTTTCGCGGCGCTTTTCCCGGCCAGGGGCGGTGTCTTCGTCCTGCTGGTGACGTTAGCCCTGACCTTTGTAGGGCTGGGGGGCCGTTACCTCCTGGAATGGGGGGAGGTGTCCAACACCTATAACTTCACCCTCCCCAACCTCCTGCTTCACATTGCGGTTTTTGCTGGAATAAGCTGGCTGGCCTGGTATTTTGCCGCCAAGCGGAGGCGGACCGAATCTTCGGACCTTTAGAAGGAGGGCTGTTTTCCATGAAGCCCAGAACCATTGAGATATTTGATACCACCCTCCGGGACGGGGCCCAGGGGGAGGGCATCAGCTTTTCCCTGGAGGACAAGCTGAACATCGCCCAGAAGCTCTGCAAGCTGGGTATCGCCTTCATCGAGGCGGGGAACCCCGGCTCCAACCCCAAGGATATGGAGTTTTTCCGCCGGGCCGGGGAGCTGGAGCTGGGCCAGACCCAGCTGGTAGCCTTCGGCTCCACCCGGAAGAAGGACACCCCGGTGGAGCGGGACGAGGGCTGCGCCGCCCTCCTTTCCGCCGGGACCCGGTGGGTGGCCATCTTTGGGAAAAGCTGGGATCTCCACGTCCGGGATGTGCTGCGCACCACCCTGCCGGAAAACCTGCGGATGATTCGGGACACCGTCTCCTTTTTAAAGGAGCAGGGGCGGCAGGTGGTGTTTGATGCAGAGCACTTCTTTGATGGCTACAAAAGCGACCCGGATTTTGCCCGCCAGGCGGTATTGGCGGCGCGGGACGCCGGGGCGGACCGCATCGTCCTCTGCGATACCAACGGCGGCACCTTCCCGGAGGAGATAGGCCGCGTCACCCAGGAAATGGTGGAGCTTTTGGGGGTGCCGGTGGGCATCCACGCCCACAACGACACCGGCTGCGCTGTGGCTGCCGCCATGGCGGCGGTGGAGGCGGGGGCCTCCCAGGTCCAGGGCACCTACATCGGCTTTGGGGAGCGGTGCGGCAACACCAACCTTTCCACCATCATCCCCAATCTCCAGATGAAAAAGGGCTACCGCTGCATCCCGGAGGACAAGCTGGTGCGCCTGGGGAAAACCGCCCGGTACATCGCCCAGGTGACCAACCTGGTGCTTTCCCCCAATATGCCCTATGTGGGGCGCAGCGCCTTTGCCCACAAGGGGGGGATGCACGTGGACGGGGTGGCGAAAAACACCCTTTCCTTCGAGCACATCACCCCGGAATCGGTGGGGAACCGGCGGCAAATCCTTCTTTCGGAATTTGCCGGGCGCACCGCCATCGCCGGTAAAATAGCAGCTCTGGATAGCTCCATCACACGGGACAGCCAGGTGACGGCGGAGCTTATTGAAAAGCTCAAGGGCCTGGAGTACCAGGGCTTTGCCTTTGAATCCGCCGCCGCCAGCTTTGAGCTTTTCGCCTTAAAGCAGCTGGGAAAATACCGCCCGGCCTTTGACCTGGAATATTTCAAGACCCTGGGGGAGCAGCCGGCGGTGAACGTGGAGCGGTGCTGCTCCGCCATCGTCAAGGTGCGGGTGGGGGAGAGCATCGAGATGACCTCCGCCGAGGGGGATGGCCCGGTCCACGCCCTGGATATCGCCCTGCGGAAAGCCCTGGAGGTCTTTTACCCCTGCCTTTCCCAGGTGCGCCTTATCGACTACAAGGTGCGGGTGATGGAGGGGCACAGGGCCACCGCCGCCATCGTCCGGGTGCTCATCGAATCCACCGACGGGGTCTCCACCTGGACCACGGTGGGCTGCTCGGCGGATATTATCGACGCCAGCTGGCAGGCCCTGCGGGATTCCATGGAGTATAAGCTGATGAAGGACGGGGCGGTTTCCGGCCCTGTCGCCTGATGGATTTTCCTTATTATTGTTAGAAAAAGCGCTCCTGTCCCTTGATGAACTGCACCCCATTTGTTAGACAAGTATGGTATACTACTAACAAGTGGGGTGCATCATTATGCCAAAAGGAATACCGAATAAGCGATATACGCCAGAATTCAAGCAACAGGTTGTAGAAACAATGCAAAAGGAAAAGTTAAGTTACCATGAAACGGAACGACGCTTTGGGGTAGTACGTAGCCGGATTACAGCCTGGGAGCGTATCTATCTGGAGGAAGGGCCAGAAGGATTTCGGCTGGAGCGGCGAGGACGTGGCAGTAAGGAAGGTCGCCGCAAAGGATTGAAGCCAGAGGTGGAGGAAGATCTACTGGCAGAGGTACAGCGACTGCGGGCAGAAAATGATTACCTAAAAAACTTGCAAGCCTTGGTTTTGGAAAACGAGCGACGCCAGCAGAAAAAACGCAGGTAGTTCAAAAACTGAGGCAAAAACACAAACTGGAAATTCTGCTTTCCGTCGCTCAACTGCCTCGGGCAACATTCTACTACCATTTGAAACGGATGGGTCTTCCAGACAAATACGAGGCAGCAAAGGCAGAGATTACAACCATATACCACGAAAACAAGGGGCGCTATGGCTACCGCCGGATCACAATGGAACTGCATAGGCGTGGTAT
>WSMP01000076.1:1644-7730 GCA_013316495.1 Angelakisella sp. | reverse complement strand
CCTGCCTTCTTTTTCTTTTCGCGGGAAAAGAAAAAGAAGCAAAAAGAAAAGCGGCTCCTATCACCGGCAGGCTGTACAGGGCTGGGAGTCCTGGCTCATCTGCCAACCTGATTTCCTAAGCAACCAAGAAAGGAAGTTTCCAAACTATGTCAGAAGTCATCAGCTTTCCCGGAATGGGTCTCAGCTTCGATGTAAGCCGGGTGGCCTTTTCCATCGGCAGCTACAACATCTATTGGTACGGCATCACCTTCGCCCTGGGCTTTTTGGTGGGGATGTGGTATTTCCACCTTCGGGCCCGGAAGCTGGGCATCCACCCCTACGACGGCCTGGATGTTCTCCTCTGGGCGGTGGTGGGGGGTGTTGTGGGTGCCCGGACCTATTTTGTCATCTTCCAGTGGGATATGTACAAGGATAACCTTCTGAAAATCTTCGCCTTCCGGGAGGGGGGGCTCGCCATCTATGGCGGCGTTATCGGGGCTGTTCTGGTGGGCTGGCTCGTCTGCCGGGTGAAGAAGGTCCCCTTCCTTCCTGTCCTGGACGGAGGCCTCACCGGCCTGCTGCTGGCCCAGGCGGTGGGCCGCTGGGGGAACTTCTTTAACTGCGAGGCCTTCGGCTGCAACACCACCCTTCCCTGGGGGATGACCTCCAACACCATCTCCCGGTATCTCTTCAACATGGCGGATACCCTGGCCGCCCAGGGGGTGGCGGTGGATCCCACCGTTCCGGTGCACCCCACCTTCTTCTACGAATTTCTTTGGAATCTACTGGGATTTTTGCTGCTGGCCTTTGTCCTCACCCCCCGGCGGAAGTATGACGGCCAGGTGAGCCTTGGCTATATGGCCTGGTACGGTTTGGGGCGGTTCTTCATCGAGGGCCTGCGCACCGACAGCCTGATGCTGGGCCAGTTCCGGGTGAGCCAGCTGCTGGCCCTCTGCCTCTGTGTCGCCTCCCTGGTGGCAATGGCAGTCCTCCACATCCGCCACAAGAAGGCGCCCGCCGTCCTCTACGTGGATACAGAGGAAAGCCGGGCCCGCATAGCTAAGGTGGACGCCGAAATGGCGAAGGACGGCAAAAAGGGGACGGAAGAAGAAACCTCCGGGGAGGAGGCACCCCCGCCGGAGGGGACTGGGGATTCTTCCACCGATGGCGAAGCCCCGCCGGAGACCCTGGAAGAGACTTCGGATACTCCAGCACCGGAAGAGGAGCAAACCTCCCCTGCTGGCAGCCCAGAGGAGGCTCCCCCTGCCCCGCCGGAGGAAGACACCCAGGAAACAAAAGAGAACCAATAGAAGGGAGCTTGGCTATGGCTGCGATTATTGATGGAAAGGCCATCTCGGAGCAGATTCGCCAGGAGCTGGCGGCGGAGGTGGCTGCGATGAAGCAAAAGGGCGTCACCCCTGGTTTGGCGGTGGTGCTGGTGGGGGAGGACCCCGCCTCCCAGGTGTATGTGCGCAACAAGCTCCGGGCCTGCCAGCAGATTGGCATTTATTGGGAGGACCACCGTCTTCCAGCGGAAACCACCGAGGAGGCGCTTTTGGACCTCATCCGGGAACTGAACCGCCGGGAGGAGATTCACGGCATTCTGGTCCAGCTCCCCCTGCCGGGGCAGATTCGGGAGCAGGCGGTAATTGAGGCCATCGCCCCGGAAAAGGATGTGGACGCCTTCCATGCCCAAAACGTGGGGCAGATTGTCCAGGGTCAATACCGCTTTCTTCCCTGCACCCCCGCCGGCGTGCTGGAGCTGATTCGCCGCTCCGGCATCTCTGTGGAGGGAAAGGACTGCGTGGTGGTGGGCCGCAGTAACATTGTGGGCAAGCCCATGGCGATGCTGATGCTCCACGAAAACGCCACCGTCACCATCTGCCACAGCCGCACCAGGGAGCTTCCGGCGGTCACCCGCCGGGCGGATATCCTCATTGTCGCCATCGGCAGGGCAAAGTTTATCACCGGGGATATGGTGAAGGAGGGGGCTGTGGTCATTGATGTAGGGATGAACCGGGACGAGAATGGAAAGCTCTGCGGGGATGTGGACTTTGCCGCAGTGGAGCCCAAGGCGGGGCATATCACCCCCGTCCCCGGCGGCGTCGGCCCTATGACCATCACCATGCTGATGAAGAACACCGTCACCGCGGCCCGGCTGGCAGGGAGGAAAAAATGAGCCACTTCTGCACCTGTACCGACCGCACCTGTCCCCTAAATCCTGCAAACCACTCCAAGGGCTGCGACCCCTGCATCCAAAAATGCCTGAAGCAGGGGGAAATTCCCAGCTGCTTCTTCCATGCTGTTGGCGGCGGGGCGCGGCCGGAGGCCTATACATACCAGGGGTTTGCCCGGTTTGTGGAAACCCACAAGGACGGCCTCTCCCCTATCCCTCAAGCTCCTTCTGAATAGCAGACGCTGGCATAATTCAAGGGCAGGCGGTCTGGTACATCATGTGTACTGGGCCGCCTGCCACTCTTTAAAAACGGGGTTGCCAGAGTATTCTTTGGCAATCCTATAAAAAATTTTCTACAAAAATCCTGTTAAATCTTGCTATCCTCCAAAATCCTGTTATAATAATATAAAATTATATTTATTTGGAGGGGAATTTATGGGCGAATTATGGAAATTCTCTGCTTTGTTCCTTTTGGCGCCCCTGATGCTGGCAGCCGGTTCCACCACCGCAATGGCGGACCTCCAGGATCACTGTGACAGCGGCTCCGGCCCTGGCAGCTACCAAAACCTGGAATCTCCCTCTTCCGACTACATCCACTGGAGCTCCCCGCCAGACGGCAGCTATCTGATCCAAAGCTCCAACCGCCAGGAGGCCTCCGCCCTTTACGAATGCCCTGGCGGGGAGCGGGCCACCATTGCCATCTACAGCCGGCACGGCTCCTTTGCCTCCTGGGATGGGGATCGCCTTGTCCGGGGCGGCGGGGAGCATCCCCTCCTCTATCACCCCGCCTGGGACGAGGTGTATTGCCAGGGACAAAGAATGGTCTACAGCACTGCTTCTGGGGAGTTTGCCTTCCAGGAGGAGGAGACCCCCTCCGGCCTGGTTCCTTTTGGACTTTCGGTGGAGACCTCCACCGACGGACAGGACTTTTTCCCCGCCGCCTGGGAGCTTTGCTCCGCCTGGCGGGAGGGACCTGATTCCTATTGGTACGAGGTATACGATGTGGAGCTGGAGGAGGGAGTTCGCTTCCTGCGGGTGCTCCTCACCGACCAAACCTCTATCCAGATTCAGGGACGGGATAACCGCTATTCCTTTGCGATGAGCGGCGGCCTTGCCCTGGCCTCTGTCACGATCACCGGGGTGGAAGAGGAATCCCCCGATATAGATATTCCGGGGGAGGACAGCGAGGGGGACCCCGGCGCCCACGATGAAGACTGGGAGGACTGGGAAGATTGGGAGGATGATTACTGGGAAGAGGAGCCGGAGCTGCCTTTCCCCTCCCTTCCCATCTACCAGCCGGAGGAGGAAAGCTGGGAGGACCCCTCCTGGGGACCTGACCTCCGCTGGGAGGAGGATCCGGCTTTTCCGGAGGAGCTGCTCCAGCCGGATGAGCCGCTAGAGGAGGAAGCCGGCACGGACTCTCCCGCTCCCCCTGCCTCTTCTAAAAGCGCGCCCAAGGCGGCAAAGAAGCCCTCCTCTCCAAAGGCTTCGTCAAAGGCCGGTTCCCAGAAGGAGCCAGAAAATGAGACGCCGGAGGAGGAAGAAAAGGTCATCATCCCGGTCTATCTTTCCCCTCCTCCCCAAAGCTCCTCCAACCTCTGGCGGCGGATAGTGGAGCCGGATATCATAGGCATCCTGTTCATCTCCTCCTCCCTGCTGATATCCGCCTTCCGCATCCTTTGGGAGCAGGACCGGTAATTACAAATCCTGGATGTTCATTTTCTCCACCTGGTCCTGGCGACGGCGGCGGACCCTGCCGCGCCCTGCCCCATAGATGGCCAGGTGCACAAGGCACGGGACTCCTCCCCCTATTAGAAACCCTATGGCGGCGGCGGGGAGTGTGGTGGCGGAAAAGGTGTAAATGAGCCCCACCAGCACGCAGAGGGCCGGAAGGACCAGCCCCGGCCAGCGGCTTTCCCGAACGCTGAGGAAGTATTGCAGGAAAAATTGCCCAATAAGCATGGTCAAAGCCAGTATAATTGTGAAGGTCACTTTAGACATCGGTATCTCCTCCCTTTTGGGTCTTTTGGTACTCGCTAATCAGCAGCTTTGCGGTGTCAAAATCCAGCTTGTCATTCATGGCAAGACGCTTTATGAGGGTGACATAGGGGTCCGCGGCGGCGCTTTCCCCCAGCTGAATCTTTTGGATGAGCCGGTCCAGCCGCAGGCGCACAGTGGGATAGGTCACCCCGTAGAGTTTTGCCATCTCCTTGAGGGACCCGGAGGCCAGGACAAACTTCCGGATGAAACCCAGGTCCTCCCGGTCCAAAGCCGCCAGCCATTCTGGCAGAGTCTCCAGGGTCACAGAACCACCTCCCGAAAAATAAAGTTAAATCAAATCCGCAAGTTTTACTTTCATTAAATTTAATATAGCATTAAACTTTATTAAAGTCAAGCCTTTTTGCGCAACAAAAGCATCCAATAGGAAAAGCGCCGCCATCCACCTGGGATAGCGGCGCTTTTGGCTTTCTGTGCAGATAATTTCTGTCAATCCTCGCCAAACTTGCTGTCGATGAGGGCGATGAGGCTATCCACCGCCTCCACCTCGTCCTCCCCCTTGGCGACGATCTCCACCTCTTCACCCATGGGCAGGCCCAGGGCCAGAAGCATAACGATGGACTTTGCGTTGGCGTCCTCATCCTCGCTCAGCTTCTTAATGGTGATGCGGGAGCTGAACTTGCTGGCCATGGCGATGAACTCCGAGGCAGGGCGGGCGTGCAGGCCGGTCTGGTTTTTGATGGTGGTGCGTTTGCTGTACATGATAATCTCCTCCTATATTTTCCGGCAGCTCTGAATTTCCCCCAAAGCTGTCCTTTGGTTTACCACAGCTTGCGCCTTTGGCGCGCCGTTACAGCAGCGGCGAAAGCTCCGCCTTCAGGTATTCCTCCACCTGGCTGTTGGTGGGAAGCGTACAGACCTTGGCGGCCAAGGTCCGGGCCTTTTCCATGGTGAGGCCGGAAAGGAGCTTCTTGATGCGGGCCACCGAAGCCGCCCCCATGCTCAGCTTGCTCATCCCCAGGCCCACCAGGACGGCGGCGGCCAACGGGTCTCCCCCCATCTCACCACAGACGCTCACCGGCTTGCCCTCCTGGGTGAAGGACTTCACCACATAGCCGATGAGGCGGAAGAGGGCGGGGTGATAGTTTTGGTAGTATTCCCCCAGGGCCGGATTCATCCGGTCCACTGCAATGGAATACTGGGTGAGGTCGTTGGTGCCGATACTGGCAAAATCCACCTCCTTGGCGGCCAGGTCTGCCACCAGGGCGATGGAGGGGATCTCCACCATTATCCCCACCTTCACAGCGGGGCTGTAGGGGAGGCCCCGCTCCTCCAGCTGGGCCTTGGCCTGCTCCAGGTACCCCTTGGCCCTGCGGATATCCTCCAAGCTCCCCACCATGGGGAACATGATCCAAAGGTTCCCATGGACCGAGGCCCGCAGGGCGGCCCGCAGCTGGGTGAGGAACACCTCCGGCATGGAGAAGCAGAGGCGCAGGGCCCGGTTCCCCAGGAAAGGATTTTCCTCCTTGGGCAGCTCCATACAAGGGAGCTTCTTATCCCCGCCGATGTCCAGGGTCCGCAGGGTGACAGGGCGATCCCCAAAGGCGGTGAGGACCTTTTTATAAATCTCGTACTGCTCCTCTTCGGTGGGGAGCTGCTCCCGGCCCATATAGATAAACTCGGTGCGGAAAAGGCCCACACCGCTGGTGTACTTTTCGGCAGCCAGCTCCTGGCTGCTGGCGGAACCTACATTCAGGTGGACCGGGACAAGGCTCCCGTCCGCCATTCGGGGCTCCACCCCCAGGAACTCCTTCTCCTGGGCCCGGCGGGCCAGAAAGGCTTCCCGCCGGGTGGCAAACTCCGCCTTCTGCTCCGGGGCAGGTTCGGCGATTACCGCCCCTTCCAGGGCGTCCACCGCCACCTCCTGGCCGTG
>WSMP01000076.1:0-1545 GCA_013316495.1 Angelakisella sp. | reverse complement strand
GCAGGTTCGGCGATTACCGCCCCTTCCAGGGCGTCCACCGCCACCTCCTGGCCGTGGGAGAGCTTTTCCAGAATACCCGCAACCCCCAGGAGGGCGGGAATCTCATAGCTGCGGGCGATGATAGCGCTGTGGGAGGTAGCGCCCCCCACCTCGGTAACAATGGCAAGGACATTCTTCCGGTCCAGGGTTGCGGTATCGGAGGGCAGCAGGTCATGAGCCACCACCACCACCGGCTCCGTCAGGGCGGCCAGGTTCTTTTCCGGCACACCGGCGGCCACCCGCAGCAGGCGGTTTTTTACATCCCGCAAATCGGCCACCCGCTCCCGTATCAGGGGGTCCTTGGCCTTGCCCAGCATCTTCATGAACTTCTCATAAACCTTGTGGACCGCCCACTCCGGGGCCAGCAGGTCGTAGGAAATCTTATCCCGAATCTCCTCGTCCATGGCCACATCAAAGAGGATATCCTGGTGGGCGGTGAAGATTTTGGCCTTGTCCTCATTCCCGGCGGCTTCCAGCCCCTGGCAAACGGCCTCCAGCTCCTTCTTCGCTCCCTCCAGCATCGCCTCATACCGGGCAATGGCCTCAGGAGCTTCCGCCTCCGGGATCTCCCCCTCGGTCACCTCTGGTACATAGGGCTGATAAAGGTACACTTTCCCAATTGCAATACCTTCCGATACAGCGTTCCCCTTGTACTCTGTCACGAGTCCTTCATCCCTTCCATCAATATAATCACCTGGTCCAGCCGTTCTACGCGGCTGTACAGGATTTTTTCCAGCTCCGGGCCCGGCTCCAGGAGGTCCGGCACCATCACCGGCAGCATCCCCGCCCGGTGGGCGGCCAGGATGCCGTTGGGGCTGTCCTCCAGGACGATACAGTTGGCGGGCTCCGCCCCCAGCTGCCGGGCAGCCAGCAGGAAGATATCCGGCTCCGGCTTGGAGCGCTGCACCATGTCCCCAAAGGCCATCCCCGTAAGCCATGGGGCGATGCCCGCCTGCTCCAGGAGGGGAAGGGCAACCACCCGGTAGGTGGAGGAGGCCACTGCCGCCGGTATCCCCTCTTTTTTCAGATATTCCAGCAGGGCAAACAGCCCCGGCTTCACCGGCACCGGGCTCCCCGCCAGGTACTCCCGGCGCAGCTGGCGGATGCGCTCCTTCACCGCGTCGAAAGGGTAATCCGGCCCGAATTCCTCCAGGAAAACCCGGCGGACCTCCGGCTCGCTTCTGCCCATAATCCGTTCAATCAGGTCCCGGTAGGGAATCCCCATCTCTTCGGTAGCCTGCCGGCGCAGCCGCTGGGTGAGGCGCTCGGTATCCAGCATCAGGCCGTCCATATCAAAAATAACCGCTTGGATCATCATATTTTCCCTTCCCATACCTATGTAGTGTTCCCGGACCCTTCTTTTAATAGTTTACCAGATTTTTAAGGATAAAAAAAGGGGCTTTTGGATATTCTTTCCGAAATTGCTGCGAATGGACAGGCTCTCTTGCCCATCTTTGGCCGTCTGGACATTTGCACTTCTTTGTGTTTTCTGTTAAAGGGAAAAAT
>WSMP01000075.1 GCA_013316495.1 Angelakisella sp. | reverse complement strand
CTGGGAGGGGGTGGAGGTCCTCTCCCTGGACGGCACCGCGGTGCCCGCCGTTGAAGACCCCGCTCACCCCGGAAAGGAGGCAGTCCCCCGGCACCAGCATGGGGGAGACCTCCAGGGCGGCCCGGCCATCGGGGGCCCTGCGGACCCGGCCAATGAGCTTCACCGTCCCGCCCCACTGGGCGGCGTAGGCCACATCCTCCGGGGAGATGCGGGTGATGCCCTGGGTGGGCACCTCCTTGGGATAGAAGTGGCTCCCAAAGGCGATGGAGGCCAAAATGCAAATCTTCCGGCAGGCGTCGTGGCCCTCCACGTCGGCGGTGGGGTCGGCCTCGGCGTACCCCAGCTCCTGGGCCTCCCGGAGGGCGTCCCCAAAGGCCGCCCCCTCCTGGAACATCTTGGTAAGGATATAATTGGTGGTGCCGTTCAGAATACCGGCAATTTCGGTGATGTGGTTGGCGGTAAGGCTTTCCCGCAGGGGCTGAAGGATGGGGATGCCCCCGCCCACGCTGGCCTCAAAGAGGAAGTGGACCCCCTTCTCCTGGGCCAGGGCCAGCAGCTCCGCCCCCTTTTCCGCCACCAGCTCCTTGTTGGAGGTGACGACGCTTTTCCCCGCCAGCAGCGCTTCCCGCACCCAGGTGAAGGCGGGCTCCACCCCGCCCAGGGCCTCCAGCACCACCGCCACCTCCGGGTCCTCCCGGATAAGGGAAAAATCCTGGGTGAACCGCTGGGAATAGGGCAGGCCAGGGAAGGCCCGGCGATCCAGTACCCAGGCGGCCTCCACCGGCTCCCCCGCCTGGCGGGCCAGGAGCTTTTGGTTTTTTGTAAGGATCTCCATCACCCCGGAGCCCACCACGCCGTGGCCCAGTAACGCAATCTTCTTCAAAGGGACTACCTCCTTTGTTTAAATAGGGAATAAAGGTTCAGCGGGAATTGACCAGCTTTACCTCCACCACCCCGTCCAACTCCTTGATCTGGTTGATGATGCCCTCCGCGGCGCAGCCATTTTCCAGCCGGGCGGAGATGGACACCGGGGCCACCCCGTCGGCGGGGATGTTCTGGTTCACCGTCAGGATGTTGGCCCCCTCCTGGGAGAAGCGGTTGATGAGGCTGGAAAGCACCCCCGGCCGGTCCTCCAAATAGACGTTGATGGTGACCACCCCTTGGTCGATGTCCTCGTTGTAGATGAACACATGGTCCTTGTACTTATAAAGAGCGCTGCGGGAGATGCCGGAGGCCTTGGCGGCCTCGGAGAGATTGCGCACCTTCCCCACCGCCAGCAGGCGCTTGGCCTCCACCACCTTGGCAAAGACGCTGGGCAGCACCTGGGCGGAAACCAGCAGCATTTTGGGAGATTCCATCCCCATCTTCTCCTTTCCTTCCGTAAAAAACATCTGTAGATATACTGCAAACAAGTTTATCAAATTCCATGGGCGGGAACAATTTTCGTTTTCCGCCGAAAATCCGGATTTTCCGGATTTCTGCCGCCGGGTGCCCCCATCATCTGCGAAATACTCCCGATTTCTTTGGTTTGCTCTCCTTTGCGCCGGATAAGGCCAGAACTTCCCCCGCCCCTTTGCAATAAGATAAAAGCAGGGGAGGCAAAAAGAAAAATATCCCGCCCGGTGATTAGCCTCTCCCCAGGACGGACAAAATACAGGTGGAAGGACGAAGGGAACGCCGGGGGAACCGGCGGGGAGAAAAAGAACCAGGGAGTGTGAAGAATGACCATCAAACGGGGCGATATCTATTACGCGGACCTGAGCCCGGTGGTTGGCTCGGAGCAAGGGGGGGTGCGCCCGGTGCTGATTATCCAAAACGATGTGGGCAACCGCTTCAGCCCCACCGTTATCGCCGCGGCCATCACCAGCCAAAAGGACAAAACAAAGCTGCCCACCCATATCCAGCTCAGCTCCCAGGAGTGCGGCCTGGCGCGGGATTCGGTGGTGCTTCTGGAGCAGGTGCGCACCATTGATAAGCGGCGGCTGAAGGAGCGGATGGGTCGGGTGGAGGAGCCCTATATGGAGCGGGTGGACCATGCCCTGTCCATCAGCTTCGGCCTTACCCCCACAGGCCACGGCGGGGCTACATAAGCGCCGCGGCAGGGTACGTCAACAACAAAAGGCAGCCGGGAAGCCCCCGGCTGTTTTTGTGTTGTAACATTGTTATACAAAGGGGAGAAAGGAAGGCCCTTTCTCCCCTTTGGGCAGAAAAACGGGGCTTTCGGTCTTTTTTTGTCGATGTAAAGAAAAAAGCCTTGACAGACCGGCCCGCCGCCGTTATAATAACATGGTGCGCTGGATGTAAAGAAAGAATCCTTTACAAGCTGCGGCCGCCGCAGGCGGAAAAATGGAGGGGTGCGGATATGCCTAAGAACCTGGAAATCGCTCTGCTTCTGGATTTTTACGGCGATATGCTCACCGAGAAGCAGCGGGACGTGGTGGAGCTTTACTACAACGAGGATCTCTCCCTGGCGGAGATAGCCTCCCACAGCGGCATCACCCGGCAGGGGGTGCGGGATTCCATCAAGCGGGCGGAGGGGCAGCTTCTGGACTGCGAAGGCCGCCTCCACCTGGCGGAGCGGTTCCGCCGCATCCAGCGGCGCCTGGACGAGATAACCGACCTGGCCAGGGACATCGAGCGGGTGAACGACCGCTTCGGCGCCTCCAACGAGATTTATTCCAAAACCAAGCGGATCATCACCCTGGCGGGGGAGATTCGCGACGCCGAATGACACAGGGGAGGAGGGGAGACCATGGCCTTTGAGGGCCTTTCCGAAAAGCTGTCCGCAGCCTTTAAGAAGCTGAAGAACCGCGGAAAACTTAGCGAAGCCGACGTGCGGGAGGCCATGCGGGAGGTGCGCCTCGCCCTCCTGGAGGCGGACGTCAACTACAAGGTTGCCAAGGACTTTGTAAAGAGCGTCACCGAAAAGGCGGTGGGGGAGCAGGTGCTCCAAAGCCTCACCCCCGCCCAGCAGGTTATTAAAATCGTAAACGATGAGATGACCGCCCTGATGGGCTCCACCCATACCCGCGTCAACATCTCCTCCCGGCCCCCCACCATTCTGCTGATGTGCGGGCTCCAGGGCTCCGGTAAGACCACCCACAGCGCCAAGCTGGCCTATATGTTCCGCCAGCAGGGCAAGCGCCCCCTTTTGGTGGCCTGCGACGTCTACCGTCCCGCCGCCATCGACCAGCTGAAGGTGGTGGGAGAGAAAGCGGGGGTCCCGGTCTTCGAGATGGGCCAGACAGACCCCCTGCTCATCTGCAAAAAGGCCCTTTCCCACGCAAACGATTACGGCAACGACATCGTCATTATCGACACCGCCGGCCGCCTGCACATCGACGAGGCGCTGATGGACGAGCTGCGGGCCATCAAGGCCCAGGTAAAGCCCAATGAGACCCTTTTGGTCATCGACTCCATGACCGGCCAGGACGCCGTTAACGTGGCCCAGAGCTTCGATAGCGGCCTGGGGGTGGACGGGGTTATCCTCACCAAGCTGGACGGCGACACCCGCGGCGGCGCGGCCCTTTCGGTGAAGGCTGCCACCGGCAAGCCCATTAAGTTTGCCGGTGTGGGGGAGAAGATCGGCGACCTGGAGCCCTTCTACCCGGAGCGCATGGCCTCCCGTATTTTGGGTTTTGGCGATGTGATGACCCTGATTGAAAAGGCCAGCACCCAGATGGACCAGGAAAGCGCTGCCGCCACCGCCAAGCGGATAAAGGAGGGGCAGCTGGACTTCAACGACCTTCTGGAGCAGATGGGGCAGATGAAGAAGATGGGCTCCCTGGCCAGCATCCTGGAGATGATTCCCGGCATGGGGGGCAAAATCACCGAGGAGGACGCCCAGCAGGGGGAGCAGCAGATGCGCCGCACCGAGGCCATCATCCAGTCCATGACCCCCGCCGAGCGGGAGAAGCCCTCCCTCCTGAACCCTTCCCGCAAGCGGCGCATCGCCGCCGGCAGCGGCACCAGGGTGGAGGATGTGAACCGCCTTATCCGCCAGCTGGCGGACACCCAGAAGATGATGAAGCAGTTCACCGGGGGCAAGGGGAAAAGGCGCCGGGGGCGGATGCCCTTTGGGGGCGGAATGCCCGGCCTCCCAATGTAAAGAATACACAACGATTACCCGCCGGAAGAGCCGGCATCACGATATTACAAAAAACAATTTGGAGGTATACTTATGTCCGTCAAGATCCGTCTGCGCCGTATGGGCGCCAAGAAAGCACCCTTCTACCGCGTGGTGGTGGCCGATTCCCGCTATCCCCGCGACGGCCGCTTCATCGAAGAAGTGGGCACCTACGACCCCACCAAGAACCCCTCTGAATTCAAGGTGGACGCCGAAAAGGCCAAGAAGTGGCTGGCAAGCGGCGCCCAGCCCACCGACACCGTGCGGGCTCTCCTGAAGCTCAATGGCATCCTGTAAACCCAAGGAGGCGCTTTACACTATGGATACCCAGACCATTTCCCAGCTGATTGTTGCCATCTCCCAGGGCCTGGTGGACGAAAAGGACGCGGTGAACGTCGCGGTGGATGAGCCTGCGGAGGACGGGACGGTGGTGTTCCACCTCCATGTGGCCCCGGACGACATGGGCCGTGTCATCGGCAAGCAGGGACGGATCGCCAAGGCCATCCGCACCGTTGCCCGCGCCGCTGCAAACAAGGCCGGCATGAAGGTGGCCGTGGAGATCGACTGAGTTTATGTAAAAGCAAAGACCTGCCGGAGACCGTGCCTATCGCGGCCTCCGGTTTTTTGCGAAGGAGCATTAAGGAGTATTGATGAAGAAGCAGTATCTGGAATGCGGCAAAATCGTTTCGGTCCACGGCCTGCGGGGGGAAGTGAAGGTCCTCCCCTGGTGCGACGGGCCGGAGGCCCTCACCCCCTTTTCCACCCTCTACCTGGAAAAGGGGGCTGTCCCCATGGCGGTGGAGCGGGCCCGCGCCGCCAAGAACATGGTCCTGGTGAAGTTCGCCGGGGTGGACACCCCGGAGGCGGCCCAGGCCCTGCGGGGAAAGGTCCTTTACCTGGACCGGGCGGATGACACCCTGGAGGAGGGGCAGTATTACATCCAGGACCTCATGGGCCTTGTGGTGGAGGACGCCGGCACCGGGGAGGCGTACGGCACCCTGTCCGACGTCACCGAGACAGGGGCCAACAACGTCTACCACATCACCTTCCCGGACGGAAAGGTGCAGCTGATTCCCGCCATCCCGGAGGTGGTGCTTTCCATCGACCTGGAAGCCGGCAAGATGTACATCCGCCCCTTGGAGGGGCTGTTCCAGTGATCCCCCTTTTCGAGGTGGCCACCCTTTTTGTGGATATGTGCCAGGCGGTCACCGACGAAAGCATCATCGGCCGGGCACAGCGGGCCGGAAAGATACAGGTGCGGTACTGGAATATCCGGGACTACGCCGGCAACAAGCACAACCGGGTGGACGACTGCACCTACGGCGGCGGCCGGGGGATGCTGATGCAGGCCGCCCCCATCTACCGCTGCTGGCAGGCCGTCTGCCAGGCGTCTGGGGAGAGGCCCTATGTGGTCTTCCCATCCCCCCAGGGGAAGGCTTTTACCCAGCAGAAGGCGGTGGAGCTTTCCCGCCGTCCCCGTCTGCTGTTCCTTTGCGGGCACTACGAGGGGGTGGACCAGCGGGTGCTGGACGAGATTGTGGACGAGGAGCTTTCCCTGGGGGATTTTGTCCTCACCGGGGGGGAGCTTCCCGCCCTGGCGATGCTGGACGCGGTGGCCCGTCTCTGCCCCGGCGTTCTCAGCCAGGAGAGCTGCTTTACCGAAGAGAGCCTTTACAACGGTCTGCTGGAATATCCCCAGTACAGCCACCCGGCGGTATGGAACGGCCGGGAGGTGCCCCCGGTGCTTCTCACTGGCCACCACGCCAACATCGCCAAATGGCGCCGGGAGCAGTCCCTGCTGGTGACCCTCCAAAAGCGCCCGGAGCTGTTGGAGACCGCCCCCCTCACCAGGGAGGACCGGGAGTTTTTGGAGCGGGTGAAGAAGGAGCAGGGGATGGGCTCTTTGCAGGAGTGAGGGTGCTGCTACGCTATCAAAAAATACTACCGCCAATGCACGGATAGTCCCGCCGCGAAGCGGCTCCGCTGGCGGTTCCCTAGCCCAAAAGAGACCCCGCACGTTTGGTCTGCTGCTCTCAAAAACATCCCACCGGGATGTTTTTGATGGGCAGCCCGTGCGCCCCCCTGGCACCGGCCCGTCGGGCTTTTCAGCTCCAAACGGCTGCCGCCGTTTGTCACCAAAAGACCCGCCGTCCCTCGTCCAGGGTGCCGCCCTCGGTGCAGGGCGGGGGGCTTCCTTCTTTCTTTTTCTATTGCAAAAAGAAAGAAGCAAAGAAAAATGCTCCCTTCGGAAAAGTGTTTCGCCCGTTGCGACGGGCGACCGGGGGGCGCTGCCCCCTCGGCTCCCCTGCAAGCCTTTGAAAAGGCTTGACCGAAACTTTACCGGCCTTCGGCCCAGTGCAAGAAACGAGCCTTTCCCTCTAATCTCCCCCGGAGGGCAGGGGGGCACATGGGGGGACTGGTCCCCCCGTGAGGCGCAGCGGAGCCCGTAGGGACGCGAAGCGGCCCGTTAGGGCTCCCCGGACCTTCCGCAGAAGGTCCCTGCGCCGGCCGTGCAGGGCGTGACACCGGGGGCACCCCGGTTCTTTTCTCGTGAAAAGAAAAAGAAGATTCCATACAAAACGGAAGTGCAAAATTATGACAGGAACCATTATCAATGTAATTGCGGTGCTCCTGGGCGGGGGCATCGGTCTGGCCATCAAAAAGGGCATCCCGGAGCGTATCCATCAGGCCGTGACCTATATGCTGGGCCTCTCCACCTGCGTCATCGGCTTCAATGGCCTGCTGGGCACCATGCTCACCGTGGACGCCGCCACCGGACGGCTCCACTCCTCCGGGGAGCTGCTGCTTCTGGGGAGCCTGGCCGTTGGAGCCCTTTGCGGGGAGCTTTTGCAAATCGAGGAGCGCCTGGGCCGGGTGGGGGATCTGGTGGAGGCGCGGCTGGGGGCCAGCCACTTCTCCAAGGGCTTCATCAGCGCTTCGGTGCTCTTCTGCGTGGGGGCAATGACCATCATGGGGGCCATCCAGGACGGCCTGGGCCAAGGGTACTCCATCCTCCTCACCAAAAGCTCCCTGGATTTCATCGCCTCCATCATCCTGGCGGCCAGCCTGGGGGTTGGGGTGCTCTGCTCCGCCCTGACGGTGCTGCTCTACCAGGGGGGCCTCACCCTCCTGGCCGGGGTGCTTCAGGGGGTGCTGGCGGGGGCGCTGCTGGACCAGCTTTGTATGGTGGGCTATGCCATCGTCCTGTGCATCGGCATCAATTTCTTTGGGGTGGTGAAGATTAAGACCGCCAGTCTCCTCCCCGCCCTGCTGGTCCCCCTCCTGTATAATGTGCCTATGCTGTTGAAAACTTTGTAGTGATGATGCACAAAGAGGGTATTTTTTTCCGGGAGGGAACTGGAAAACAAGCAGAAAATCCCAGAAAACCGCCTTTTAGGAGGTTTTAGACGTTGACGGGGCCCGCCGCTCCGTTTATAATTTTGAGGTACGAGGCTTAAAAAAAGAATCAGCCACTCTATCAGAATACAAGGAGTAGTTTTTATGTTTGTGAAAGAAGTTACTGTGCAGAACCACGTCGGTCTCCATGCCCGGCCCGCCACCTTCTTTATCCAGAAGGCCAACGAGTTCAAGTCCTCCATCTGGGTGGAAAAGGAGGAGCGCCGCGTCAACGCCAAGAGCCTTCTGGGTGTCCTTTCCCTGGGCATCGTGGGCGGCACCGCCATCAAGGTCATCGCCGACGGCGCCGACGAGCAGCAGGCCGTGGAGGCTCTCATCAAGCTGGTGGAATCCGGCTTCGCGGAGTAATTCCCGCCCATCTGTTCCAAAATCATAGGCCACCCCATCCTTCTTCCCCAAGGATGGGGTGGCTTTTCCCTGTTTTTATAAGGAGAAAACCGCTATGAAGCTGACACGCCCCTGCCGCCGGGCCTCCTGAAGCTGCTCCTCGATCCACCGGAGGGTTTCCGGG
>WSMP01000074.1 GCA_013316495.1 Angelakisella sp. | reverse complement strand
CGCCGTGGCCGTACCCCCGGACATAGAAGGTGTAGCCGGTATGGGTGCGCTCCAGCTCGAAGGCGGAGCTGCGCAGCCCCAGGAGGTTGCGCAGCTGGTTGCCGTGGAGGGTAATGCTCCCCGCCTGGACCTGGGTGACATACCCCGCGGGGGAGCGCTCCTGGATGGAAAGCCAGGTGGCGGGGTCGGGCAGGAGGGTGGCCCCGGCGGCGGTGAGCAGCTCCTTCAGCTCCCCGTCGGTGACCGAAACGGTGCTTTTGTAGCCGGGGGCCAGGATATCCCAGTTGCTTTCCGCCTCCACCAGGTAGGGGAGGGGTCCGTTCCAAATGTTTTCCGCCCGCTCGGTGGTGTCCCCGGCGCTGATGGCGTGGTAGGCGGCGGCAATAGGCTCCCCGTCGTAAAGGGCGACGCACCGGCAGGCGGCCCGGGCCGCCTGGGTGATGCGGTTCCAGCTGTAATCAAACTGCTCCCCGTAAAATTCGCGGGCGGTGGCCTCGGTCATGTACCCCCGGCGGTCCCCTGGGTCGGCAGCGAAGTCCGCCCCCTTCAGCTTCGGGTCCCGCGCCTCCTCCGGCAGGGAGCGCTGGGCGATGGCCTCCTGCAAGGCGTAGGTGAGGGCCGCCACCCCCTGGGCCTTCAGCGCCTCCAGGTGGTAGCTGGCGGGCATCTCCGCCGCAATGGCGTACCGGGTGTAATCCGCCAGGGAAAGCTCCACCACCTCCCCGCTCCCCTGGTCCAGAATCCGCAGGGTGGTCACCGGGGACCGCCAGACCCCCTTTACCGTATCGGGCAGCGCCTCCTGGGTCTGGGGACCCTCGTCCCCCTCCACCGGCCGGGAGTCCCCCTCCGGCTCCGATGATGAAGGGCTTCCCGGCGCGGGGGTGGAAAAGGCCCCCTGGTTCAGGCCGTCCCCCTCCCCTGGGGCAGTTTGGGAGGAGGGAAGGCTCACCGGCAAAGCGGGAGGAGCCTGGGCCAGGAGGGGTTGTCCCGACCAGAGGAGGACGGCGGCGGGAACCGCCACCATAGCCGCGCCCACCGCGCCCAGCAGCGCCAAATCACCCTTCATCTGCACCACTCCCTGTCCGTTTTTTTGGCAGCTCTACCGGTAAATAGATATGAAAAAGGAAAGGCGGTTATGCCTTTCCCCCAATTTATTGGGCGGCGTATTCAAAGCTGGCGCACCGGCCGGTGCGCTGGAAGAGGAGGGTTTCCCCTTCCCAGAAGCTGTATTTTACCCTGGCGCAAAGGCTTTCGTGAATGGTGCGCCCCATACTGCCCTCCACCGGGGCGTACAGAGGCTGGCCGCGGGCTTCCAGAAGGTCCGCGGCCAGCCGGTATTTACCCTGGCGGATGAAGGCCCCGGATGGGGACCAGGTTTCGATTTTCGCCCCCCGGTAGGTTGCCAGGCGGTATTCCCGGCCCTTGTGGATAAAGGCGCAGATGCAGCCTGTAAAGCTGCCCACTGGAAGGGGGACCGTTGCCACCGCCAGCATCAGGCTGGCTTCTTCGGGGGCCGCCCAAAGGCATTGGCTCCAAAGGTACCGCTCCGGAAAGGAGCGTCCCCGGTCTGTTTCTATATAGCCCAAACCGCCTGTAAAGTCGATGGTCTCCCCATTTAGGGAGAGGGCGCCGGTAAGGGAATGCCCTATGCTGATGACACCGTGGACGCACTGCATCTCCCCCAAAAACCGGAAGGGCCCCATTATATCCGATTTCAGGGGGGTGAAGGGGGCGTATTGCAGTTTTCCCTGGAGGGAAAGGCCGTCCCGGCAGATGGAAACATCCACGCCGTGGTGGTGAAAGCGGGAGCGCCCCAGGTGAATCTCCAACTGCTCCTTGGAGGCCCCAAATTGCGTTTCCGGGTACTCCAGCCACCAGGAGCGGCTGTCCGAGATGATTTGGAGGGAGGCACTGGGGCGGCCGGCGCTGTCCCTGTGGAAGGCCGGAATCAGGGCAAGGTTCTTCCCCCCTTTGCTTTGGTGCTTTAAATACCAGCCCTCAAAATAGGGGCCTGCCTTCTTTTCCCCATGGAAAAATTTCATATATCCCCACCCTTTTTATGCCAATCTGGGCTGCCGCCCCGCCTTCTTTTTCTTCTTGCAAAAGAAGAAAAGAAGCAAAAAGAAGAATGACAAAAGATTTCAATGACACAGCAAATTTAAGAGAAAAATCTGTGTGGTTTGGCCACTCCCCGTTTTACAGGGAGGGCATAAGCAGAAGCGCGTATGGTTACAGTATTTGTCCTGACTGGCAAATTATGAGCCGCCCCTGCGCCAACAAAAGAAAAGGTCCAGAGCCGTTTTTACTGCTCCGGGCCTTTGTCCGTTCCCCAGGGTTAAAGGATAAGGGCAGCGGTATTTTTACCGCCGCCCCTTTTCCACGTGTCACGGGAAGATGAAAATTTCCTCAATGGGGGCTTCCACCGCTCTGGAAATGTCAATCGCCAGCTTCAGGGAGGGATTATACTGCGCCTTTTCCAGCCGCATAATGGTTTCCCTCCGCACCCCTACCCGCTCCGCCAGCTGTTCCTGTGTCAGGTTTTTCAGCTGCCGGTATTTTTTTAGCCTGCACGCAAATTCCGCCATCCCTTATTCCTCGCCTTCCTCTATCCGGTCATCGTGGTCGTAGCGGTACAGCAGATATTCGGGGAGGAACATACCCAAAGCTAAGGTAAGGGAAAGCACGATGATGGTGGCGATGAGGGTGTATTCCAAGCTGCCCAGCAGCTTCCCCTGGCAGAGGATGAGCAGTGCCAGCAGAGTGATGGAAAAGGTGGTTCTGTAGGTGATTAGCTGGGCGCGGGCGGCGTTTTCCCGGAACCGCTCGTCCATCAAGGTGCCGGACATTTTCCCCTCGTAGAAAAAGCCAAAGAAACCGAAGAATAGGAAAAACAGGAAGGGGGAAACGTCGCCGGTGGCCGGATAGGCCCAAAAGCCGGCAAAGCCTAAAAATCCCAGCAGCCCCAAAAAGCCCAGTCTGGGGTGAACCCGCCGGCTCCGGTTTGTCCTTGTGGTATCCCGCTTGTTTTTTCGGATGCTCCTCACAAGCAGAAAGCACAGGGCAAGGGCGTAGAGGCCGAAGAGGGAGACGGATAGAAGCATGGGCAGGTCCTGGGGGATGAAGGAATAACTGCCAAAGTCCATAGGGACCACCAGGCGGGAATCGTTAAAGGTGACGGCATACCAAGTGGAGAGCACCATAGCCGCGATACAGAAAATCCCGCAGCCGGCCCAGAGTTTTACCTTGTTCTTTTTCATAGGGAGCCTCCTGTTAGTGAGATATATTTATCTCTTGATAGGATAAATATATCACTTCAAGCTTAGGATGTCAAGAGAGAAATGAGAAATATTTGTCTCCCATTTGACAATTTAGATGCTGCCTGGAACCCCAAGCAGCCATTAAGATTCTGCACAAAAAGTAAGCCCCCTCTTTTGAGGGGGGGCGGGTAGGGTGTGCCTTGGCGGCTACGCCATGGTTGCGGAGGCAGGATTTGAACCTGCGGCCTTCGGGTTATGAGCCCGACGAGCTACCGGACTGCTCCACTCCGCGGTATTTCTTTTTTGAGCGCTCATTTATTATACCACACCCCCGCAGGGAATGCAAGAGTAAATTTCCCCTTTTTTTCGTCTTTTTCCTTGCCGTGTAAAAAGCCCCCGCCTCCTGCTACACCGAAAAGAGCCGCCCCAAAAACGCCTCCAGCGTCCCAAAGGTCTCCTCCGGCTCCCCCTCCTTCATCTCCTCCAAATAATGGGCGTCGGAATTTTTCAGGATGGCATACCTCTCCCGGATGTTCCGATGGGCGCTGTCCTGGAAGAAGACCTCCGGCTGCCACACCTCGGCGAAGGAGAAGTCCAGGTGGTCCGGGAAATACCCCAGATTGGCAAAGACGCTGTTGGAGGTGCGGTCGATGTGTGCAGGGAAGGCGACGCCGCCATATTTTTTGGCGAACCCCGGCATCTCGTCGATGGAAAGACCGGTGGCGTTGATGAGCAGCGTTTCCAGCTCCCCCAGCCGCTCTTCCCCCGGCCCCAGAATCCACTGGTGGCCGAAAATCTCCGGCTTGTTCTTCACCGGCAGCAGGGCGGCCTCCACCTCCTCCCCGGCGGCCTGGGCGGCGGCCAGCTCCGGGAAGAGGCAGACCACGTGGACCTCCTCGGCGGTGGTCACCTCCATGCCGGGGAGCACCCGGAGAGGCAGACCCAGCATCCGGGCGGCCTCCATCACCGCCCCGGCGTTGCGGCAGGAGTTGTGGTCGGTGACGGCGATAAGATCCAGCCCCAGCAGCGCCGCCATGTTGGCGATGTTCGGCGGGGTCATGTCGTCGTCCCCGCAGGGGGAAAGACAGCTGTGGATATGCAGGTCGTAGGAAAAACCCATGCTGCCGCCTCCTTTGCCATTGTTACTCCATTACCCCCGGCCCTGTCTTCTGCCGCAAAAACTCCCGCAGCTGCTCCGGAGTACCCAGGGTCATCCCGGATTTTTGCACCACCAGCGCCTGGTTTTTGCCGATATAGAGGTAAAAGTACCCTTCGTCCTCCCCCACACGGGAGATTTGGCGGTATTCATAATACCCCTGGGCCTGCGCCCCGGCGTGCTCCAGCCGGTCCTCAAAGAACCGCTGGCGGTTCACCGGCGGCCGGCCGTCCCCCAAATCGGGGACCTTGATGCTGGCCCGGCCACTGAGCATACGGATTCCTGCCAGCAGCAGCCCCAGCCCAAAGGTGCCCAGCACCGTGGGCAGCGGCCGCTCCCCCATCCAAAACCGCCAGGCTGCAAGGCAGACAAACAGCCCCCCCAGCACCAGATAGGCCAGCGGTCCCCGCCGGTCTACATGGCGGTAGTGGTAGGTGGTGTAATGGCGCACCGCCTCCTTGTCGTAGGTGGTGATGGCCTCAAAGTAGTATTCCATCCCGCAGTCCTCTCCCTTAACCCTTCCTCAGCTTCTCCTGGAGGAACAGCCGCAGCTGATCCGGGGTCCCCAGACTCATCCGGGCTTTTTCTACCACCAGGGCCCGGTTTTTAGCCACATAGAGGAAGAAATACTCCCGGCTCTCCCCTAGGCGGAGCACCTGGCTATAGGTATAAAAGCCCTGCTCCTGCCGCCCGGCGTACTCCACCCGGTCATCAAAGAAGCGGATGCGGTTGTCCTGGGATTCCCGCACCCCGGCGGCGAACCGCCCCAGCAGCAGATTGACCCCAAAGACCAGCAGGACCGCTCCCGCTACCGTCATGGTCAGGCCGCCCTCCTGGAAAAGCCCCAGCAGAAAGAACACCGCCCCCAAAAAGAGCAGAAGGATGGGCAGGCCGGGGACCACATGGCGGTAGTGGTACCTGGTAAAGGCCCGGAGGCTCTCTTTATTATAGCTGGTCACACACTCAAAGTAATAGGTCATTTTTGCGCCTCACATTGTCTGTTAAATCCGTTGGGCCTTTTCTTTCAGGGGAGGCCCAGCGCCTTTGCCGCCGCCCTGGCGGCCTCGTATACCGGCAGAGGGGTTTTCAGCACGGTGACGTCCTGCTGCTCCCCCCGAAGCCTGGCGTCCTCATCCAGGGCCATCCCCTCCGCCAGAAGGATGCAGGCGGAATCGGTGAGCACCGCCACGGCGATGGAGTTAAGGTTCCCCATCACCGTCACCCACAGGCCGTCCGCCGGGGCCCGGCCCATGACGATGGAGAGCAGGTCGCAGCAGTAGATGCCCCCCTCAATCTCCCGCTCCCCGGTGCCGCAGGCCAGGGTAAAGCCGCAGGCGGCGGCCAGTTCCTTTCCAGTCATGGGGCGGCTCCCTCCTTTTGTTTGGCGTTCAGGTCATGCTTTTCCAGCATGGAGCGCATCACCGCGTCCAGCTTTTCCTGGAGGACATAGATGCAGCTGTCCTCCACGGCGTATCCCCGGACCACATCCTCCGCCAGGGCGTGGCAGGAGGGGGCCCCGCAGGAGCCGCAGTCCAGCCCCCGCAGCCGCTCCTCAATCTCCCCCATCTGCTCCAGCAGCTCCATGGCCCGGAAGGGGTTTTGATCCAGCTGCATCACCGGGGTGTAATCCATCTCCCGGTCCCACTTGGCCTCCGGGGGGATGCTGTCCCCCATGTGGTTGCAGGAAACCGGGCGGTAGCGGGCCAGCCTTTTCAGGCGGACGGCGGCGACATAGGGATTTTCGATGTTCAGCACCCCCCCCCACGCAGCCGGCGGAGCAGGCGTTCAGCTCCACAAAGTCCAGCCCCCGGAGCTTTTCGTCCTCCATGTCCTCCAGCACCCGGATGACGTTTTCGATGCCGTCGGCGGCCAAATACCGCTCGTGGAGGGTGGCGGCGGCCTCCCCCCCGCTGCGGCCCCAGCCGATGCCGGTGCGCCCGGCGCAGGCCAGCTCCTCCCCCGGCTCCTGGGCGTGCTTCATGGCGGCGCAGAGGGCGGGGTAGATCTCGCTGACGCTTACCACCAGGTCGATGTCGCTATGGCCGGTGCCGATGGGGTTTTTAGCCGCCGTCATCTTGGCGGGACAGGGGGAGATGAAGACACAGCCGATCTCCGAGGGGGGGATGCCCATCCGCCGGGATGCCTGGCGCTTGGCGTCCCGCGCCGCCAGCTCCACCGGGGCCACCAGGGGCAGGACGTTGTCCAGCAGCTGGGGGAAGCGAACCCGGATGAGGCGGAGCACCGCCGGGCAGGCGGAGGAGATCACCGGGCGCTCCAAAAGCCCCCGACTTAGAAGGATGCGGGTGGCATCGCTGATAAGCTCGGCGGCGGCAGCCACTTCATGCACCTCGTCAAAGCCCATCTCCAGCAGCCCCGCCAGCACCACCTCGGCATCGTCCAGGTTGTTGAACTGGCCGTAGAGGGCGGGGGCGGGGAGGGCGATGGTGTACCGGTACCGTTCCATCTCCGCCAGGTGGTCGGTGACCGCCCGCTTTGCGTGATGGGGACAGACCCGGATGCACTCCCCGCAGTCGATGCACCGCTCCTTCAGGATGCGGGCCTTGCCGTTCCGGACCCGGATGGCCTCGGTGGGGCACCGCTTGACGCAGGTGATGCATCCCCGGCAGGCGTCCGAATCCAAGGTGACCGAATGGACATATTCTTCCATAGCAATACTCCTAACAGAAGACAGAGGGCTTAGGTTAGGTTCACCACCATGGTGACGGTGGTTCCCTCCCCCACAACGCTTTCCACCTTCATTTCGTCGCTGTATTTCTTCATGTTGGGCAGGCCCATCCCCGCCCCAAAGCCCAGGCTGCGGACGTTATCCGGGGCGGTGGACCACCCCTCCTCCATGGCCTTTTGGATATCCGGGATGCCGGGGCCGTGGTCAGTCAGGACCATCTGCACCTTCTCCCCGTCTATATCCACATCAATTTCCCCGCCGCCCCCGTGAATTACCAGGTTGATCTCCCCTTCGTACATGGCGATGGCCACCTTGCGCACCACCTGGGGAGGGAAGCCCAGCTTTTTGAGGGTGGCCTTGGTGGCGCCGGAGGCCTCCCCGGCGCGGGTGAAGTCGTCCCCCGGAACCTGGTAATGGTAATGAAGCCCTTTCATTGTATATGTACCCCCCCGTTTAATCCGGACTGGAACAGCAGGCCGCAGGCGGTGAACATCCGGTGGGTGGTGGTCATCACCGCCAGGTCCTTTTCTCTGGCCAGCTCCACCACCTCCGGGGCCGGCTCCTTGCCCCGGACAAAGATAATACAAAGGATGTCCATCATCTCCGCGGTGCGCACCACCTGCTGGTTCATCAGGCCGGTAAGCAGCACCGCCTGGTCCTTCACAAAGGCCAGCACGTCGCTCATCAGGTCGCTGCCGCAGGCGGTGTGCACCTCCTGCTCCAAAAGCTCCTCGCCGCAAAGCAGCTGGGCGTCCAGGATGGTTTTTACTTCGCCAAGGGTCATATGCTCCACTCCTTCACACACAGGTCAGGTTTCTTGCGGGGGGAAGGTCCCCCCCGCCGCTTCGGTGTTGATGTTATAACTATAACATACTTTTGGGGAAAACTCCAGCCCTTTGGGGCAGGGATATTTTGCTCTTTTTTGTGCTCTCAAAAACACCCCAGTGGGGTGTTTTTGATGGGCAGCCCGTGCGGCCCCCTGGCACCGGCCCGTCGGGCTTTTCAGCTCCAAACGGCT
>WSMP01000073.1 GCA_013316495.1 Angelakisella sp. | reverse complement strand
AGCGCCGCTGTGGATGGCCTGCGGGTGGCGGAGAAGATCATCGAGAGCTATGCTCCGATGGATTGACAGAGGGAGAAGACGAGAATATGAGTATACGTGAAGCAGAAGAAGAACTTTTTGCAGCGCTCAAGGCTGTAAACCCAGACACGGTTGAGGATGGCATTGTAGACGAAGCAGAATATTTGAGCGCTAAAATAAAAATTGTGTACCTTATGAAGGAGGTAAATGGCGGCAGCGCTTGGAGTCTTCGGGAATTTCTCCGGGAGGAGGCTGGGTGCGCAACAGCCTGGAATCCCATTGCCCGGTGGACCGAGGGAATCCTTTCCCTTGAGGAGGAAAAAGACTGGAATGAGTATTGGATGAGGGAGGAAGAAACGCGTAGAGAAAAGATGCTGAAAAAAATAGGCGTTGTTAATTTGAAAAAGACCTCCGGCGGCGGCTCTTCTGATAGAAAGGTGATCTACGAGGCTGCAAAGGAAAACCGGAATTTTCTCCAGCATCAGCTGGAGCTGTATAAACCGCAAATTATTATATGCTGTGGAACCGCCCAGATTTTTGCGGATATTTTCTTGCCAGGCAAGGAATGGAAATGCACCTCCCGCGGCATCTGGTATTATGTGTGGGGAGGTACAGCGATCATCGAATTCTATCATCCAGGGGCGCACGTCCTCCATTGCCTTTTGCACTATGGACTGCTCGACGCGGTGAGGGAAATACAGAAGACAGAGGGACTATGGCGCCAGTAATCGTGGAGCCGCAGCAGCCCAGCGTCGAGCCTTTGGAGGATGTGACGGTTTTTGAATACCGGGATGACCCTAGAGGAGGTTTCTGTAAGAATGGATGTGACAGTGGGAGACCTGATGAAACTGCTGGAAAGTTAGGCGCTACGTTCTTGCGTATCCCTTGAAAAAGTGGTAAAATAAGCCTTGTATTTATGGATGCAAAAGGAGAAAGGAGGCGGTGACGGTGGAGTTCATGCCCTGGAGAATTGCAGTATCCCGAAAGGATGGGACGCCTGACGCGGCGGCTGCTGGTCTTTTTTCTGCGGTGCTGAAAGCGCGGGGGCTGGAGGAGCCGGAAGCCGCCAGGGCCTTTCTGGAGGAGGCAGGCCCGCTGTACGACCCGATGCTTCTGCCGGATATGGATAAGGCGGTGGAGCGGGTCCGCCGGGCCATTGATGGCGGCGAGAAAATCCTGGTTTACGGGGACTACGACTGCGACGGCGTCACCGCCACAGTCCTCCTTTACGATTACCTGGAAAACGCCGGGGCGGATGTCCTCTACTACATCCCGGAGCGGGAAGGGGAGGGGTACGGCCTCAACCAAGCGGTGATTCATCGGATGAAGGAGGCCGGAGTTCAGCTGATTATCACAGTGGACAACGGTGTTACCGCTGTAGAGGAAATTGCCTGCGCAGCGGCCCAGGGGATGGATGTGGTGGTCACCGACCATCACCGGCCGGGGGAAGTTCTGCCGGACGCCGCCGCGGTGGTGGACCCCCACCGACAGGACAGTGTTTACCCCTTTCCGGACCTCTGTGGGGCGGGAGTGGCGTTTAAGCTGATCTGTGCCCTGGAAGGGGACACCGAGGGGATGTTGCTGGAGCACTACGGGGACCTTCTGGCTATTAGCACAGTGGCGGATATGGTGCCCCTGCAGGGCGAAAACCGCAGGCTGGTGGGGGCGGGTTTGGCCCTGCTGCGGGAAAGCGAAAATACCGGCCTGCGAATCCTGATGAAGCGGTCCGGCTTGGAGCCCCACCGGGTGGATTCGGAACGAATCGCCTTTGACATCGCCCCCCGCCTAAACGTGGCCGGACGCATCGGCTCGGTGGACGAGGCGGTGGAGCTGCTCCTCTGCCAAAGCGAAAACGAGGCTTGGGAACTGGCAGAGCGTATCTGCGCCCTCAACGACCGCCGGAAGGAGCTGGAAGGGGAGATAATCCGGGACATCCAGCAGATACTGGCAGGGGATCCCTGCCTTCTGGAGCGCCGGGTGCTGGTCCTCTGCGGAAAGAGATGGCATCAGGGGGTGGTGGGAATCATCGCCGCCCGTTTGGTGGAGCGGTACAAAAAGCCCTGCATCCTCCTTTCCGGGATGGACGAAGAGATGCGGGGTTCCGCCCGGAGCGTGGAGGGCTTTTCCATTGTGGAGGCCATCCGCTCCAAACAGGAGCTTCTGATAAAATGCGGCGGACACCCCATGGCCGCCGGCCTCTCAATCGAGCGGAAAAACCTGCTGGAGTTTCTCCAGGGGGTGGAGGACTACGCGCGGGAAAATTACCCGGTGATGCCGGTTCCCACCCTGAAGGTGGATACCACCATGCAGCCGGGGGAAATCACCCTGGAAAATATACGGCAGTTGGACCGGCTGGAGCCCTTTGGGTGTGAAAACCCAAGGCCGGTGCTGGCTCTTTTGGGGGTGCGCCTGGGAAAAATTGCACCCATGGGGAAGGAGAAGAACCATCTGCGCCTTACCCTGGAGCAGGGGGGGGGTCTCCTTCCAGGCGGTGCTGTTTGGCGTTGGGCCGGAGAGCTTCCCCCTGGAGGAGGGGGAGCTGGCTGACTGCGCGGTGTCCCTCCGTGTCAACACCTATAACAACCTGGAAAGTCCCCAGGCCCGTATTCTTTCCATCCGGCCCCATGGCTTTGATATGGACGCAAAGCTCCGTCTGGGGGCCGCTTACCAGGGCCTTCGGCGGGGAGAAGAACCCCAAAACTGCCGGGAGGGGGAGATGGACTTCAGCCGGGAGGACCTGGGGACAGTGTTCCGCTGGCTGCGGGGACATTCCCCCTGGCAAAAGGGGACCGATATGCTGGCCCACCGGCTGCGCGATGTGGTCCACTATGGCAAGGTGCTGGCGGCGCTGGATATCCTCTGCGAGCTGGGGCTGATTTCCCGGAAGATGCAGCGGGGAATTGAGACTATCCAGGTGCTCCCTGCAAAGAAAAAGGCGGAGTTGACCGATTCTCCCACCTATCGGTTGTTGCAGCAGAGGGGGGGAGCATGATGGACGAGCTTTATCAAAGGCTGGCAGAGCGGATTGAGCAAACCAACAAGCAGTACGATATGGAGCGGATCGAACGGGCCTATCAGCTGGCAAAGCGCGCCCATGAGGGCACCCTGCGCCGCTCCGGGGAGCCTTATATTGTTCATCCAGTGTGCGCTGCTATCATCCTGGTAGAGCTGGGGATGGATACCGATTCTATCGTCGCCGCCCTTCTCCACGATGTGGTGGAGGATACCGAAATTACCCTGGAGGAGATTCGCAAGGAGTTTGGCAAGGATGTGGCCTTTTTAGTGGATGGGGTCACAAAGCTGGGGCGCATCCCCTTTTCCTCGCGGGAGCACCAGCAGGCGGAAAATGTCCGCAAAATGCTGCTGGCAATGGCCCAGGATGTGCGGGTTATTATCATCAAGCTGGCGGACCGCCTCCACAACGCCCGCACCTTTGAATCCCTCCCCGATGAAAAGCGCCGGATTAAGGCGCTGGAAACCATGGAGGTCTATGCGCCCCTGGCCCATCGCCTGGGCATACGGGGGGTGAAGGAGGAGCTGGAGGATATTTCCCTCAAGTACCTGGACCCCATCGCCTACGCCGATATCGAAAGCCAGCTGGCCCTCCGGAAGGAGGAACGCCAGGCCTTTTTGCAGCGCATCATTGTGCGGATCAACAAGCGCCTGGAGGAAGAGCATGTCAAGGCCCAGATTGACGGACGGGTGAAAAGCATCTACGGCATCTACCGCAAGGTGTATATGCAGGGCCGCAATATGGACGAGATTTACGACGTCTACGCGGTGCGGGTCATTGTGGATACGGTGCTGGAATGCTACAACATCCTGGGCATCATCCACGATATGCTCCAGCCTATTCCCAACCGCTTTAAGGACTATATCTCCACCCCCAAGCAGAACATGTACCAGTCCCTTCACACCACCGTCATTGATAAGGAGGGCATCCCCTTTGAGGTGCAGATCCGCACCTGGGATATGCACTACACCGCCGAATACGGTGTTGCCGCCCACTGGAAGTACAAGGTGGGGCTGGAAGGAAAGGACAGCTTGGAGGTGCGCCTTTCTTGGATTCGCCAGATTTTGGAATCCCAGAAGGAATCCGACGATGTGGAGGACCTGGTAAAATCCATCAAAACGGACATCGCCCCGGAGGAGGTCTTTGTCTTCACCCCCAAGGGGGATGTTATCACGCTGCCGGTGGACAGCACCGTCATCGATTTCGCCTATGCCATCCATTCCGCCGTGGGCAACCGGATGATTGGAGCCAAGGTGGATGGACGGATGGTGAGCCTGGACTTTAAGGTAAAGACCGGGATGATTGTGGAGGTGCTCACCGCCTCCGGGCGGGGCAGCGGCCCCAGCCGGGATTGGTTGAGCATTGTGCGCACCAGCGAGGCCCGCAACAAAATCCGCTCCTGGTTCAAAAAGGAGCGGCGGGAGGAGAACATCCAGGAGGGCCGCGCCGCCCTGGATAAGGAATTCCGCCACAACCTCATCTCCCTCAGCGACAGCGACAAGGAAACCTTTTTGGCGGATATCGCCGCCCGCCAGCGGTACAACAGCGTGGATGATTTTTTCGCCGCCATCGGCTACGGCGGCCTCTCCCTCCAAAAGCTCATCCCCCGCATCCGGGAGGAGTTCCAAAAGCAGTACCGCACCCCTGTTCCGGATACCCCTCAGTTGGGGAAGATACCCCCCCGGCTCCAGCCGGCCAAGGCATCCAGCGGGGTGATTGTGGAGGGGCTGGACGGGTGCCTTGTGAAGTTTGCCCGGTGCTGCAACCCGGTGCCGGGGGACGACATCGTGGGCTTTATCACCAGGGGATTTGGAGTTTCTATCCACAAAAAGGACTGCACCAATGTGGTGAATGCGGACCTGAGCAGCGACCGGTGGGTCCGCACCGAGTGGGCCAGCACTGTTAAGGAGACCTTTAAGTCCACCATCGATATTATTGGCAGCGACCGGCAGGGCCTGCTGGCGGATGTCAGTGTGACCCTGAGCAATATGCGGGTGCCCATCCATACCTTTATGGCAAGGGAAACCAAGGACAACCATTCCCATATCCAGGTGACCATCGGCATCAGCGATTTGGAGCAGCTGCGCAGCATCATGTCCAGCCTTAGGAAGATTAGCGGCGTGGTGTCCGTCCAGCGTTCCAACCAGCCCACAGTATAAGAGCCTGGCGCGCCCTCTGAACGGGCTCTAAAAGGAGTGATAGGATGCGGGCAGTGATTCAGCGGGTCTCTTCCGCTTCGGTTTCCATCAGTGGGGAAGAATGCGCCTCCATCGGCAGGGGCCACCTCATTCTTTTGGGGGTGACCCATGGGGACGGGGAGAAGGAATGCGACTACCTGGCGGCGAAATGTGCCGGGCTGCGGATCTTCCGGGACCAGGAGGAGAAGATGAATCTTTCAGTTTCGGATATTGGCGGAGCGGTGCTGGTGGTTTCGCAGTTCACCTTGTATTCCGACTGCCGGAAGGGCAGGCGCCCCGCCTTTGTGGACGCCGCCCCGCCCGATACCGCCGTCGTCCTGTACGAGCAGTTTGTGGAGCGGCTGCGGCAGGCGGGGTTACAGGTGGAAACCGGCCGCTTTGGGGCGGATATGCAGGTTTCACTTCTCAACGACGGCCCGGTGACCATCCTTATGGACACCCAAGAGATGATGAAAAAATAGGAGCCAAGAATGACCATTACAGAGATTCATGCCCTGCGCACCTTTGCCGCCAATTGCTATATCGTGCAGAGCCGGGAGGGGAACGCCTTCCTGGTCGATCCGGGGGCGGAGGCAGAAAATATCATCGGGTACCTTCGGGAGCATTCGGTGACGCCTAAGATGATTCTCCTGACCCACGGGCACTTCGACCACATTGGGGCGGTGAAGGATCTGAAAAAGGAATATCCCGGCTTGCCAGTCTATCTTTCCCAGAAGGACCAGGAGCTGCTGGAGGGGGACGACAAAACAGGGGCTTTGGCCCGCCGTTTTATCCGCGATTTATCCCCCTACGTTTTCCAGGCGGACGGCTTCCTGCGGGAGGGGGAAGACCTGGCGGTGGATGAGCTTACCATCCGGGTGATGGAGACGCCGGGACACACCAAAGGCTCGGTCTGCCTTTTCTGCGGCAGCACCATCTTTTCCGGGGATACCTTGTTCCGCCACGATTGTGGCAGAACTGACCTGTACGGCGGCTCCTTCCCGGAGATCTGCCGCTCCCTGGAACGGCTGGCCGCCCTTCCAGAGGATTACACCGTCCGCCCCGGCCATGAGGAAATGACCTCCATTGATGAGGAGCGGAGCTGGATTCGGGACCTGCTGGAGAAGTACCCATGCAGGTGATACTTTCTGCCCAGGACCAAAAGGATCTCCACTACGAGGTGGAGTGCATCCTGCGGATGTTTCTGCCCCAGGTCCGCCTCCGGTTCTGCCAGGAGCCGGAAGCGGGGGAAAGGGAGACCGTGCGGATCACCACCGGCGGGGGAGAGGGGCTTGAAAATACCGTGTCCCTTACCCTGGGGGACTTTTCCGGAACCGAGGGCGAGCCTGCCTCCGGCAACCGGAAGGACACCGAAGCCGCGGTTTGCCGGTGCCTCTACCGGCTGCTGGCCCGTGCTGCTGGCAAGGGGATATCTTGGGGGGTGCTTACCGGCATCCGCCCAGTGAAGCTGGTGCGGGAGCTGCGGGAACAGGGGTTAAGCGGGGAGGAAATCACCAGCCGCTTTACAGACCGGTACCTTGCCGCCCCGGAAAAAGCCGCTCTTTGCCTGCGTACCGACACGGTGCAGCAGCCTGCTATCGCCCGCTCCCTGGCAAAAGGCTACAGCCTTTATATTTCCATTCCATTCTGTCCATCCCGGTGCAGCTACTGTTCCTTTGTTTCCCATTCTATCGAAAAGACAAAGAAGCTCATCCCGGAATACCTGGAAAAGCTGGAGGAGGAGCTGCGGTATACGGCGGCCATTGCCCAGGAAAAGGGCCTGCTTCTCCAAACCATCTATATGGGGGGCGGCACCCCCACCGTGCTGGAGCCGGAGCAGCTGCGACGCCTTTTGAAGACGGTGAACCGGTGCTTTGACCGCTCCCATTGCGCGGAATTTACAGTGGAGGCCGGCCGTCCGGACACCATTACAGGGGAGAAGCTGGAGGCCCTGATTCAGGGCGGCGTAAATCGAATCAGCGTCAATCCCCAGACCCTCAACGACCGGGTATTGGAGGCGGTAGGCCGCCGTCATACAGCGGAGGATTTCTTCCGGGCCTACCAGCTGGCTAAGACTTTTCCGTTTACGGCCGTAAATATTGATCTTATTGCCGGCCTCACGGGGGATACTCTGGATTCCTTCCGGCATACACTGGAGCAGGTGATTGCCCTGGCGCCGGAGAATATCACCGTCCATGCCCTTACCATGAAGCGCGCCGCGGATATGATTGGGGAGAAGGTGCAGCGGCTGGGGGAGATCTCCCAGGTAGGGGCGATGGTGGACCATTCCCAGGCGGCCCTGGCCCAGGCGGGGTACCAGCCCTACTACCTTTACCGCCAGAAAAGCACGGTGGACAGCCTGGAAAATGTGGGCTTCTGCAAGGGGGACACCCCCTGTCTCTACAACATCTATATTATGGATGAGACCCACACCATCCTTTCAGCAGGGGGTGGCGGGGTCACCAAGGTGGTGCTGCCGGGGAATCGCATCGAACGGCTCTTCAATTATAAGTACCCCTATGAATATATCAGCCGTTTTCCGACGATCCTGGAACGGAAGGATGCACTGAAAAACTTCCCGCTATAGGTGGGGAAGCTGAAACCGACGGTACAAGAACCAAGTATGGTATATGATACAGAAATGAATTTAAGGAGGTTACAATTATGGCAGCATTGGACGATTTGGTGAGCAAAGCGAAGGAACTGGCAGATACCGTGGGAAAGGCCACCGGGGAGCTGGTGGACGATTCCAGGGTGAAGCTCCAGGAGCTGAAGCTCTCCTCCGAGCTGAAGGACGCCTACGAGCGTCTGGGCTCGGTGGTCTATGACAACATCAAAAACAACACCGAGAACCAGTCCCTGGTGGACCTGGTGGTGGGGGGTGCAGGGGTCGGTCATTTCGTTACCGTCGTCCCCTTCAAAATCCAG
>WSMP01000072.1 GCA_013316495.1 Angelakisella sp. | reverse complement strand
CCCCTCCCGCGAGCCCAGCGAGATCATCACCGCCACCGAGCCCCTGAAGGCCCTGATGAAGGAGGAGATGAAGAAGGAGGGCTACGACATCGGCGAGGTGGAAATTTCCGTCGGCACCACCTACGAGGCTGTGGGCGAGGCCCTGGGCGCCGGTACTGCTGACGTGGGTCTCATCCCCGGCGGCACCTATGTCCTGTACGACGATGGCTGCGATGTTATCCTCACCGCCACCAGGGACGGCCTGAGCAAGGATTTTGACGAGGCCAAGGACTGGAACGATGGCACCCCCACCGAGGCTTCCGATAAGCAGGCGGTTTCCTACCGCGCCCTGATGATCGCCGGCCCCTCCGAGAAGGGCAAGGCCCTGGTGGCTAAGGTCAACGCAGGTGAGGCCCTCACCTGGGAGGAGCTGAACAGCGCCAACTGGAGCGTCATGGGCTCCTCCTCCCCCGCCGGGTACATCTACCCCGCCCTGTGGCTCCAGGACCGGTACCAGAAGGGAATCACCGATCTGGCCAACGCGGTCCAGTCCGATTCTTACGCCAGCGCCTTTGCCCGTCTGGCCTCCGGTCAGGTGGATGTTCTGGTTACCTACGCCGACGCCCGCCGGGATTATGCCGAGCGCTGGACCACCGAATTTGGCCGCACCGCCTCCATTTGGGAGGAGACCGGTCTCATCGGCGTCACCGCTCCTATCTACAACGACACCGTTTCGGTCAGCAAGACCTCGCCCATTATGGATGACGCCCTCATTGCCGCCCTTCAGAACGCTTTCATCAACATCGGAAGCACCCCCGAAGGGAAGGAGATCATCGCCATCTACAGCCACAACGGCTACCAGAAGGCCCAGTCCTCCGATTACGACAACGAGCGGGCCGCCCAGAAGCTGATCCAGGAGCTGTCCGCCAAGTAAGTTTTTCCCCTGTTCTCTTTCTTCCTTTCAATTGGGAGAGGGCCTCCCCCCTGCGCCTTGCCGCGCAAGCGGAGGATGCCCTCTCCCTCTTTTTTCAACAAAGTGAGGTGCCCAAATGATTCTCTTTGATCATGTTTCCAAGGTCTATCCCAACGGCACAGTCGGCCTTCGGGATGTAGACCTCACCATCCAGGACGGGGAGTTCGTTGCCATCATTGGCCGGTCCGGGGCGGGAAAATCCACCCTGCTGCGGGCGGTGAACCGGATGCACAGCATCACCGGCGGCCAGCTGACGGTGGAGGGGGTGGATGTTTCCGCCCTCCGGGGGAAGGAGCTGCGGCGGTTCCGCCGGGGCATCGGCATGGTGTTCCAGTCCTTCAACCTAGTCACCCGCACCACCGTCATCCGCAATGTCCTTTCCGCCAGGGTGCCGGACCTTCCCTTTTGGCGGGTGGTGCTGGGGGCCTTCCGCCGGGAGGACAAGCTGGCCGCCCTGGAGGCCCTGGACAAGGTGGGCATTCTGGACAAGGCCTACATCCGGGCCGATCAGCTCTCCGGCGGCCAGCAGCAGCGGGTGGCCCTGGCCCGCACCCTGGCCCAGGACCCCAAGATCATCCTGGCCGACGAGCCGGTGGCCGCCCTGGACCCTGTCACCGCCCGCCAGGTGATGGAGGACTTTGTGCGCATCAACCGGGAAATGGGCATCTCCATTCTGCTGAACATCCACCATGTGGAGCTTGCCCTGGAGTACGCCAGCCGGGTCATCGGCATCCGGGCGGGGGAAATCGTCTACGACGGACCCGCCAGCCAGGTGGACCAGGCTGTGCTGGACGATATCTATCGGGAGAGGGCCTCCGGGGAGGGGCAGTCATGAGCCTTTATGACCGCGTCTTTAAGCCCAAGAAATACCGGCTTGCCAACGGCAAGGAGGTGGAGGAGCGGTTCACCCGCCTGCCTCTCATTCTGCTAATCCTCCTGACCTGCACCGTGGTGTCGGTTCAGGTCACCGGTTTCAGCCTTCAGGTGCTGGTCACCGGGGGCAAGCGGTTCTTTGATATCCTCTTTGCCATGGTCCCCCCTGACACCAAATACCTGGCTAAAATTTGGTCCCCCCTGCTGGATACCATTAAAATGTCCCTGCTGGGGTCGGCGGTGGGAGCCATTTTGGCCCTGCCCTTCGCCGTTCTGGCCGCCAACAACGTGGTCACCAACCGCTACGTGGTGATGCTGGTCCGGCTGTTCCTCAGCCTGGTGCGGACCCTGCCCACCCTGGTGTGCGCCCTAATCGCCACCTATATTTTCGGCTTGGGGACCATGGCGGGGACCTGCTCCATCGCGGTTTTTACCTTCGCCTATGTGGGCAAGCAGCTGTTCGAGCTCATCGAGACGGCGGACATGGGCTCCTTTGAGGCCATGGAGGCCCTGGGGGCCACCCGGACCCGGTCCTTCCTTGCCGCCATCCTTCCCCAGATCCTCCCCACCTACCTGTCGGTTTCCCTCTTTTGTCTGGAAGGAAATGTCCGCTACGCCTCCATCCTGGGGTATGTGGGGGCCGGTGGCCTGGGTCTTATTATGAACGAGAAGATCGGCTGGCGGGAATACGACAGCGTGGGAATGATTCTGATTGTCCTGTTCGTTACGGTGGTGGCTATTGAGGGCATCAGCCACGCCATCCGCAAGCGTCTGACCTGAGGGAGGTGCCACAGCCATGGAAAAACGAATTGAAGCCGCCTACCAAAGCGCCCCCAAGACCTGGATCTGGAAGCTGCTGCTGGCCTTCCTGGTGGCCGGGCTCATGGCCTGGTCCAGCTCCACCGTAACCTTCACCACCGCCGGCAGCGGCCTGGAGGTGGCGGGGAACATCCTCTCCGGCATCTTCCACCCGGACACAAAGCTGCTCTTCAACTTCACCACCTCCGGGGTGGCCTACCTCCTTTTGGAGACCCTCTGCATCGCCTTTTTGGGGACCATTGTGGGGGCGGTTATCTCGGTGCCCTTCTCCTTTCTTTCGGCTACCAACCTGGTGCCCCGGCCCATCGCCCTGCTGGGGCGGTTTGCCATCGCCGCCATCCGTACCGTCCCGGCCTTTATCTACGGCCTGATGTTCATCCGGGTCACCGGGCCGGGGCCCTTCGCCGGGCTGCTCACCATGTCTCTCTGTTCCATCGGCATGGTAAGCAAAATGTTCATCGAAAGCATCGAGGATCTGGACAAACGGATCCTGGAATCTCTGGACGCAGCCGGCTGCACCACCTTCCAGAAGATACGCTACGGAATACTGCCCCAGCTGTTCCCGGACTTTATGTCCACCCTCATCTACCGGTTTGATATGAACCTCCGGGACGCCACCGTCCTGGGACTGGTGGGGGCTGGCGGCATCGGCGCCCCGCTGATCTTCGCCATGAGTTCCTACCGCTGGAACGAGGTGGGGGCCATCCTTTTGGGGCTCATCCTGCTGGTCCTGGTCATCGAGGCCATCTCCTCCAGGATCCGGGCCAAGCTGACACGGGGGTAGGGGAATGGAAAAAAGATTTCGCGTCTGCTTTACCTCTGACCTTCACGGATTCCTCTTTCCCACCGACTACCGGGGGAGGGAGGAGAAGGAACTGGGGCTTTTTAAGTGTGCCAACCGCTTCGGGAAGGACGGCAACACCCTGGTCATCGACGGGGGGGACCTGCTCCAGGGTTCCCCCCTGGGGACCTACTGCCACGACACCCTGGACGACCCCCGATGCTTCGCCCAGGTGATGGACCGCTGCGGCTATGACTTTGTGACCCTGGGCAACCACGACTTCAACTACGGCATAGACTACCTGGGGCGGTACCTGGACCCGCTGCGGGCCCGGTGCGTCTGCCAAAACCTGGTCCGGGAGGACGGTTCCACCCCTTTTCCCTTCCGGGTCCACCGGCTGGAAAACGGCCTGCGGGTGGGGGTTGTGGGGCTGGTTACCGACCATGTGATGGTCTGGGAACGGCCGGAGCACCTGGGAGGTCTCACCGTAGTCGACCCCATCCCCGCCGCCAGCGGGGCCTTGGAGGCCCTGCGGGGAAAGGCCGACGTCACCATTTGCGTCTACCACGGAGGCTTCGAGCGGGACCTGGAAACGGGGCGGGTCCTCTCCGCCAGCACCGAGAACGTGGGCTACCGCCTCTGTCAGGAGCTGGACTTTGATATTCTTCTCACCGGGCACCAGCACCTGTGCATCCCCGGCCAGGAGCTTTTCGGGACCTATGTGGTCCAGGCCCCCGATTCCGGCAGGGCCTTTCTGGAAATCACCGCCGCGGTGGGGGAGGCAGGGGTTCGCTGCTCCAGCCGGGCCGTCCCCGCCGGAGGGCCTTGTGGCCAGGACCTTCTCCGAGATTTTGCCCCCATCCAGAAGGGGGTGGACCAGTGGCTGGACGTGGTGGTGGGCCACCTGGACCGGCCCCTCCTCCCTGGCGCTCCCCTGACCATGGCGGCGGAGGGCAGCGGCCTGGCGGCCTTCTTCAACCAGGTGCAGCTGGAAGCCTCCGGGGCGGAGCTTTCGGTGAGCAGCCTGGCCAACGATGCGGCAGGGCTCCCCCCGGTGGTGCGCCGCCGGGACGTCCTCACCGCCTACCCCTACACCAACACCCTGGCGGTGCTGCGGGTCACCGGCAAGGTCCTCCGCCAGGCCATGGAGCGGACGGCGGAATACTTTTCCCTGGACGGGGCGGGGAGGCTCCGGGTCTCGGAGCGGTTCCTCAAGCCCAAGGTAGAGCACTACAACTACGACTACTACGCCGGGGTGGAGTACGTCATCGACCCGGCCAGGCCGGAGGGCCAGCGGGTGGTCTCCCTGACCCAAAACGGCGCCCCGGTGGCGGAGGAGCAGGAGTTCACCGTCTGCCTCAGCAGCTACCGGGCCAGCGGCGCGGGGGGCTACCCCTGGTATGTCGGGTGCCCCGTGGAACGGGAGATCGATGTGGAGATGACCGGCCTGATTCTGAAGTTTTTTGAACGGCATCCCGACGGTGTGGATTTTGATGGTTCCGCATTCCGGGTCCTGGGGAAGCTGGAAATAGAGTGACCGGAAACCGCCCGTTCGACGGGCGGTTTGAGCAGGAGCAATAAGGGTCTGTTTTCAATGGTAGCCCCCTTTAGGTAGGGGGCTATTTTTGTTTTACCGGTGAGATGGCCAATTATCTCCGAGCATAATTGTGCAAACCAAATTTTGACCCTGCTCCCATAAGGCGGGCCGGCAAAGACGCAGCCGTGGCGGGTCTCGTCCGGATGCCGGATTCTAAATACACAATATACTGGTTTCCCGAAATATTAGAGCGTCTTAACCTGCACCAGCATGTTTCAAAGTCTGATATTGCTCTTGAGGCTGCACCCCCTCAATGAGCGCTCCGGTGCATTTCAACTCTAAATGATATGCCGCATCTGCGCTCAATTGTTCTGCGCCGCTGGATGCGTAGCGGATAATTGCCCCCGTAGAAGCTGCGGCATACGCTCTTCCCGCAACATCAATTGCAATATTTCTTACCGGTTTCTCGCAACCAGAAATCTCACCTCCCGGTATGAAATCCCACTGTCCGGTTGCCTGGTTAAAAGAGACATTAAGCCGCTCCACATTGCCTTGCTCATCCCCAGACAATACGATTCCCGCTGTATCAGAACGGGCGGAGGCACATAAACAGGATATCTGCCTTTCGTGAGGATAAATTGTAGATACTGGGTTTCTGTCAGATAAATCCAGCAATTCCAGCTCCGTTTTACCCACTTGGAGGATAAGGACACGGTCGCTCATCAGGCAGGCCTTTGTATCAGCGGACACCTCACGCTGATAAAGAATTGACTTGTCTACCAGCAGTATCAGATACAACCTGCTTCCCTGCCGGGCCAAAACGGTAGTTTCTCCAAGATCTAAGATCCGCAGTCCCGGCCGCAAAACAGCATAACCGGCCAGCATGATTTGGGTTGTGCTGCGCTCCCAGAATTGAAACTGATCGGATAGCAGCAGTCCCTCCCGGCCATCACGGCTTGATAAAATATGACCTTGACAAAATTTCGTTTGTTCCAGTGCAGCCATGGCCCGGCTTTGTCCATCGGAAATCTGCCAGCGTCGAATGACTCCGTCCCGATAATGCGCCAAAATGGCATCTTCTGTGGGGCAAACAGCGAAAGAGGTTAACTGACCGCTTTTTTCAAATTGTACGCCTGTAAAATCACATCCACGCAAATCGCAGTCCTTCAAATCAGCGTTGTCCAGGTGGGCAAAGCGCATAGAAGAACCGAAAAAATTTTTCTGTGAAAGTTTTTCTCCAGATAATATGGCCTCATCCAGGCGCAGGCCGCTCCAATCTGTTCCGGGCAGACCAAAGCCGCCATAGTGCAAAAGGCTAACGCTGTTTGTTGACAGGAAAAAGGGCTGTTCGCTGCTTTCAGCCCGAATTTCGTGGGCAAGTTCAACCAACTGGTTTTTTACAGATTCGCTCTGTCTGCCATCCAAGCGGCGAAGTTTTTGGCCTGTAAAACCCAAAATCTCATGGCTGAGGCGGCATTGGGACAGCAGTGGCCTTATCTCATCCACATTTTCTTGACACAGGGCGCGCACGACTCCGCAGGCAATAAAGAACTCCTTCATTGAGCGGTGGAAAAAGCATCGCTTCTCCGGTTCCGTATTGTCACATTTCAGCAGGGTGCGGCCGGTAAGGCGATGGTCGGCGTCCTCGGCGATTGCCCGCGAAGACTGTGCCGCGCAGTCCCAAAGGCTCTGCGCCAGATCATCCTGACCGATTTTGGCTTTGAACGTCTCCAAGCTAATGCTGTCTGTTCCAAGTTCCTGCATACAGAGGGCCAACTGTTCCAGCATGAGAAGCATCCGCATGCGGACCGCTTGGGGCGAGGTGCGGTCTCCCCGCATTTCCAGATGGTACTCATAGCTGCGGGCAAGGGCTTGTTGTGCATAGTCCTGGTAGATATCCACCATATCCATTGCGTGAATATTTTGATTGTCCAGCTGCGCCTCGATCATACTAAGAAACAGCGGTTTTGCCGCCAGGCCGATTAAATCATGGGTCGTTCGAATCTTCTCCAGGCGGGATCTGCGCTCCGGGTTATTGGCCATCCGCTCCAAAAAGGTCAGGCGGTCCTTCAGTGTTACAGGGGCCATATGCAGCACCAGAGGTTGGTGCAGGGCCTCCAGCACACGGTTCCGGACAGGGTCTGTGTGGCCCTCCATCTTTCTGGACGTGACGAGTACCTTGCACCCATCGAATTGCGTGAGCAAATGCTCCAACCGGCTCAGGTTCTCCAGCACCGATGAATCGCTCATATCCAGGGACATCTCATCCAATCCGTCCAAAATGATGAAAAATCTGTATCCCGTTTCCAGCTTCACTTGGTTCCACAACGAGAGGTTCGCATCAAAATCTTTGAGACGCTCTTCCAAAAACTGGCGGCCGTCCTTGTTGTTTCCACTCAACATCCGAAGTGAGAGCCGCAAGGGAATCCATCCGGTGTCCGGGGAACGCAGGAACTGCTTTGCCACATATCTGGCCAGAACATAGGTAAAAAAGCTCTTGCCATCGCCAAAATCGCCCCACAAAAGGGCGTAAAAGCTGTCTTCCCGTTGAAGCCATTTTGAGATATACTCCTCCGCAGAACCGTCAATTAGCTGTTCTCCTCCGTCTAACAGCCTGGATGGAGCGCGGTTGGGGTAAGTTTTTCTGTAGTTCTGAAGAGAGACAAGATCTGACTCCGGATAGGTCAGCATCCATTCCGGATTATGCAGATATCTTCTCCAGGCCGGTGGAAGATGCGGCACTGGTGCCAGCTTGTCCTTCCAGGCTTTGAGGATCGCGCCCCGCTCTTCGTCGCTTTTTTCCGGCGGGTCAAAGGCGTAGAATTGCCTATATAGGTCAGGAAACAGTCCAAATAATTCTTCTACGCCATTGTCTGGAGTCCAGAGCTGGATATCCAAAATAGGATACCACTTATCTTCTGCCAGCCACTCCTGATATACACGGTTCAAATCATTGGTTGCCGTACCATTGGGCGAGAGTATAATCCAATGATCGATAGGCTTCCTTGTATCCTGTGCAGCGGACAGCTTCGCGCTGACATCGTCTGTTTTAATCAGCCTTTCTCGATAATCTTTACATTCTATAACACAGGTCGTCTCAACACCAAAGGAATCCTGATATGTAAATGAGATATCAAAACCATATTGGATACCACTGCGTTGCCGGCGTAAGACTTTCAGTTCTATCCCATCACTCAGCT
>WSMP01000006.1 GCA_013316495.1 Angelakisella sp. | reverse complement strand
GGGGAAAGACCGCCACCGCCCAGACAGGGGTGTTCCAGGGGGAAGAGGAGGTGCTCCACGGGTGGTTTGCCGGGTTCTATCCCGCCCAAAAGCCCCAATACGCCGTGGTGATTCTGGCGGAGGGGGGCGGCGAGGGGAGCAAGCTTCCGGCCCGAATCTTCGCCCGCCTTTGTGACGGCATCGCCGGGATAACGGCTCCGGACCCAACCGTGCCGGGAAATTTTAAATAGCGCCGCAAGGCAGCGTCCGCCCTTCCCAAAGAGGGTGGACGCTGCCTTGCGGGTTTCCCCGCCGAAAAAATGCCGTGGCTTATCTCTGGAGTTTCTGTTTCATCCGTGCTATAATTACCCTGTGCTGGAATAAGCTGGCAGCATCCTTCACAGAATACAACAAGCCGTACCGGCTGCCGCCCCCTGGGCCAAAGCGGCTGGTGAAACAGTTTCTCACAGCGAGGTGCATCCTATGGAACACAGTTTGAGGCCCCGGCGGGGGAGGACGCTCCAGGTTTTTCTTCTGGGGCTGTTTGTGGCGGCCGCCGCCTTTCTCCCCTATGTCATCTACGATAAGGGCTATTTCTTCTTTTACGGGGACTTTAATGTCCAGCAGATTCCCTTTTACCAGCTGGCCCACCAGGCGGTGCGGGAGGGGAACATCTGGTGGAGCTGGAAGACCGACCTGGGGGCCAATTTCATCGGTTCCTACAGCTTCTATCTCCTCTTTTCCCCTTTCTTCTGGCTCACCCTTCCCTTTCCCACCTCCTTCGTCCCCCACCTGATGGCCCCGCTGCTGGTTCTGAAATCCGCCTGCGCCGCCGTCACCGCCTACTGGTACCTGCGGCGGTTTGTCCGGGACGGGGACTGGGCGGTGTTCGGCTCCCTCCTTTACGCCTTTTCCGGCTTTGCGGTCTATAATATCTTCTTTAACCACTTCCACGAGGCCATCGTCTTCTTCCCCCTGCTGCTTATCGGGCTGGAAAAGGCCATGACCGAAAACCGCCACGGCCTTTTTGCCCTGGCGGTAGCCATAAACGCCGTTGTGAACTACTGGTTTTTCATTGGGGAAGCGGTGTTCCTGGTCTTTTACTTCTGCTGCCGTCTTGCCTCCCCCCAGTGGCGGCTGACGGTGAAGCGCTTCTTCGGCCTGGCGGCGGAAACGCTTTTGGGGATGGGGCTGGCGATGTTCGCCTTCCTCCCCTCGGTGCTGGCGATTATGGGCAACCCCCGCACCACCGATGAAAACCTGCTGCTGGGGGGGTATCTTTGGTACTACTCCAACCCCCAGCGGTATCTGGGCATCCTCCACAGCTTTTTCTTCGCCCCGGATATGCCCGCCCTCAACAACTTCTTCCCGGACCACGGGGCGCAGTGGGCCTCCCTTTCCGCCTATCTTCCCCTGCTGGGGGCCATCGGGGTGCTGGCCTATTTCTTTGCCGCCAAGGGCGGCTGGCTGAAGAAGCTGCTGGGCGCCTGCGCCATCCTGGCCCTGGTGCCGGTGGGGAACCATCTCTTTGTGCTGGAAAACTACTCCTACTACGCCCGCTGGTACTATATGCCCACCTTGATGATGGCGCTGGCTACCACCATCGCTCTGGAAAATGTGGAGAAGGCCAAGTTTACCAAGGCCATCCGCGTCACCGGCGGGGTCATCGCCCTCGTTATGGTAATTTCCGGCCTCACCCCCCGGCGAACCGACGGGGAATGGACCTTCGGACTGTATAAATATGTGGATAAGTTCCTCACCACCGGCTCCCTGACCCTGGTGTTCTTCCTGGCCGCCGCCTTCCTCATCCAGCGCTACCGGTACGATCCCCGGTTTAAAGAGCGGATTTGCTCCGCCATACTGGTGGGGTGCTTCCTCTTTACCTTCACCATGATGCTGGTGGGTAAGGCTACCTACTCGGATAACCGCTGGATTGTGCAGGAGGCCCTCCCCGGCCGCGGGGTGATGGGGATGAGCGAGGAGGGGGAGTTTGCCCGCAGCGATATCTACAAGGGCAGCGACAATTTGGGGATGTACTGGGACCTGCCGAACATCCAGTGCTTCCACAGCGTGGTGCCTGCCTCCCTGATGGCCTTCTACCCGGAGGTGGGGGTGAAGCGGGATGTCTCCTCCAAGCCGGAGGCAAAATATGTCCACCTGCGCAGCCTCCTTTCGGTGAAGTGGCTTTACATCCCCGGCGACGAAAAGGAGCAGGCCCCCATGCGGGGCTTCACCCTGGCGGACAGCCGCCTGGGGTACAACATCTACCAAAACGAAAACTACCTGCCCATGGGCTTTTCCTATGACCGGTACATCAGCGAAAAGAACTGGGAGGCCCTGCCCACCGATTATAAGTCCCGCGCCCTCCTCCACGCCGTCTACCTGGACGACGAGACAGCCGGGCGGCATAAGGACATTTTGCGCCCGGTGGAGAAGGACTGGCAGGGGGGCCTTGCCATCGACGAGCTGAAGCAGGATGTGGCCGACCGGGCCCGGATGACCTGCGAGAGCTTCGTCACCGATACCAAGGGCTTTACCGCCACGGCGAATTTTGACCGGGAGCGGCTGGTCTTCTTTTCCGTCCCCTACGACAAGGGCTGGAGCGCCACCGTGAACGGCCAGCCTGCGGCGGTGGAGCAGGTGAACATCGGCTTTATGGCGGTGCGGGTGCCTGCCGGGCCGGTGAGCATCCGCTTCGATTACACCACGCCCGGCCTTATTCCCGGAGCGCTCTGCTCGGTCCTCTCCCTTTTGCTGCTGGGGGTGTTCCTCCTGGCGGCGCGGTGGGTAAAGCCCTGCCCCATCCCGCCCCAGGACTACGACCCGGACTTCTGGCTGGAGCGCTCCCGGCGGCCCCGGTTTGCAGAAGGGGAGTTTGACCAGCGCCTGGGGGAGGACAAGCCCCCGGAAGAGGCCCTGGAAGAAGGATGCAAGGAGGAAATCAGCCTCTGCGGGGAGGGCACCCCTTCCCCGAAGGAGAATGGCTATAGAGACATAGAAAGGAGCAGCGAGACATGACCCATTTCAGAGACTACACCCCGGAAAAATATTCCTCCCCAGACTTTGAGAAGGTGGAGGAGGGTATCTACCAAACCAAGGACCCCTATGGCATTGTGAAGGACAAGATGATCTACGTCACCTCCCTCTCCTTCCAGCTGGAGCCGGATCAGCTTGGCGAGGAGGAGGGCACCCCCCAGGATATCCCCCAGATGATCTTCGAAGCGCTGCTGGATGAATATATGCTGTTCGCCACCGATTTCTACGAGGAGGTGAACCGGGCCAGCGAGGTCACCTGCTACCAGGAGTTCGGGGCGATGGACATTGAGGATATCCGGGAGCTGCGGCAGCTTATCGGCAAGCGGTTTTACGCGGTCCCCCTTGGGGAAGAGGAGGAGGACTACGAAATCGTCATCGAGGAGGAATGACCATGTACATCACCGAAAGTTACTGGGGTGAATACATGGGCGGCACCGATGACAGCCTGACCCTGCTGGAGTACCTGGCGGCAAAGGGGCGGGAGGAAATCCCGGTGGGGGAAATCTTCGCCGATTTCGGCCTGGACACCGCCCAGGGGGATTTCCGAAGCCACACGCCCCTGGTCTATACAAACAGCGAGGGATGGGAGATGGAGATTCACTGTGCCATCGACCTTCTCACCGACCTTGCCGCCCTGCTGCTGGAGTGTGATAAAAACGGGGGGCTGGATACCCAGGAGCTGGAGATGGACACCCATCTGCCTGCCCTTCGCATCACCGCCGCCCCCAGGGAGCGCGCCCTTTTGGTGGAAGCGCTCCGGGATTTTGCCGACCATCCCTTGGACTACGACCTGGGGGAGATGGTGCCGGAGGAGGAGATGAGGGAGATGGCCGCCCTCTGCGGGGAGCTGCAAAAGGAGCTTTAGCAAGACCGTCTTGCAGCTGCGCGCCCTGCCCAAGGAAAGCAAAGCCTGGGGCAGGGCGCTTTGCCGGTTTGACACCCTCTTTTCCCAGGGGTATAATGGGTGGGAGAATTGCTCCAGGTGGAGGGAGGGCGCCCCATGGAATCTGGCTTTTTAAAGGAATACGGTTTGAAAAACACCCCCGGCCGCCAGGCGGTGCTGGAGGTGCTGGCCCATGCCCAGGAGCCCCTTGCCGCCGGGGAGGTGTACCGGCGCGTTCTGGCGGGGGAGGGGACAGAAAAAAACCGGCGCACCTGCCTTTCCACCGTCTACCGCACTTTGACCACCCTGGTGGAAAAGGGGCTGCTCCTCCGGGGCTCCGGTCAGGATGGAAGCCTCCTTTACCAGCTGCGGGACAGCCGCCACCGGCATTATCTCATCTGCACCCGGTTCGGCAGCTCGGTGCCCATCCCCGGCTGCCCCCTGGAGGGGCTGGAGCAAAGCCTTGGGGCCAAAACCGGCTTTGCCATCACCGGGCACAACCTGGAGCTCTACGGCCTCTGTCCCCAGTGCGCCAAGGGGGACAAGGCGTAATACATAAGGAGAAGAGGATGGACTGGAAAGAATTTTTGGATTTTATGTCCCTGGCGGAAAGGCTCAAATGCAATACCCGCCACTGCACCAACTCCCAGGGGGAGCCGGAGAGCGTGGCGGAGCACTGCTGGCGGGCCGCCCTTATGGCCCTGCTGCTGGAGCCGGAGTTTCCGGGGGTGAAGATGGAGCGGGTGGTTCGGATGTGCCTTATCCACGACCTGGGGGAGGCGGTGACAGGGGATATCCCCTCCTTTTTGAAAACCGCCGCCGATGAGGCGACCGAGGAGGAGGCGGTGGAAAGGCTCCTGGCCCCGCTGCCGGAGGCGCTCCGCCTGGAGTTCACCGGTCTCTTTAGGGAGATGGAGGAGCTTGCCACCCCGGAGGCCCGGCTCTTCAAGGTTATCGACAAGCTGGAGGCGGTGATTCAGCACAACGAATCCCCCATCTCCACCTGGGAGGCGCTGGAATACCAGCTCCAGCGGGAGTACGGGCAGCGGGAGGCAAAGTGGTTTCCCCAAACCGCCGCCCTGCGGGAAGCGATACTGCGGCAGACCGAAGAGAAAATCGCCGCCGAAGGCGAAAGGGAATTAGGCCAGATGGCCCTGGAGGTATAAGGAGATATGGAAACAGAACGGCTTTATGAGCAGGATAGCCATCTGGTCTGGTGGGAAGCCACGGTGCTGGCCTGCGAAACGATAATAGACGGATACCGGGTGGTGCTGGACCGCACCGCCTTTTTCCCGGAGGGGGGCGGCCAGCTCTCCGACGGGGGCACGGTGGGGATGGTGCAGGTGCTGGAAACCCGCGAGAGGGAAGGGTGCATCTACCACTTTACCAAGGAGCCGGTGCCGGTGGGGGAGCGGCTGGAATGCTGCCTGGATTGGCCCCGCCGCCTGGACCATATGCAACAGCACACCGGAGAGCATATCCTTTCCTGGGCCTTTTGGAGCCTCTTTGGGGTGGAGAACACCGGCTTTCACATGGGGCGGGAGCTGGTGACCATCGACCTGAGCCGCCCGGTGACCCAGGAGGAGATGGACGCCGCCGAGGACCTGGCCAACCGGAACATCTGGGAAAACCATCCAATCCGCTGCTACACCGCCACCCAGGCGGAGGTGGAAAAGCTCACCCTGCGCAAAAAGACCGAAAAGATTGCCGGAGCCCTGCGGATTGTGGAGATTGAGGAGGGGGACATCTGCACCTGCTGCGGCACCCACGTCAACCACACCGGGGAAGTGGGGATGGTGAAGCTGCTGCGCCAGGAGCACACAAAAGGGGGCAGCCGGGTGGTGTTTCTCTGCGGGGGCCGGGCCCTGCGGGATTACGGACGGAAAAACCAGGTAGCCATGGAGGCGGGGGCCGCCCTTTCGGTAAAGGAGGAGGAGATTCCCGAAGGCATCCGCCGCCTGAAGGGGGAGATAGCCGCCCAGGGGGCCGCCCTGCGGGAAAAGGGGCGAATGCTCACCGGCTTCATCGCACAGGAGCTGCTGGCGAATCTCCCCGCCGGGGGCCGGATGGGGGCGGTGGTCCTCACCTGTCAGCCGGATTTGGACGCCAAGGAGGCAAAGCTGCTCCTGAACCGCCTGGTGGAAACACCGAAGACCGCCGCGGTCATCCTCTATCAAACGCCGGGGAAGGAGGGCGGGGAGGGCCGGGTCTGCTACCTGCTGGGGAAGGCCGCGGACAGCCCCGCCGATTGCAAGTACCTCTGCGAGATTTTAAACGGCCTCTATAACGGCAAGGGAGGCGGCAAGGCAAACTTTGCCCAGGGCTCCGGGAAGCTCCTCCCCAACTGGCAGGAGACCGCCGAAGCCCTGCGGAAAATGCTTTGATAGACACCGGCAATTTGCCAAAACTGCAAAAAAGGAGGCCCTTTGGATGAAGACCATTTGGGAAGCGAAGGAGCTGCTAGCCGCCCTCCCTCGGAGGAGCCTTGGGTTTTATCCCACCCATCTCCACCGGCTGGAGCGGCTTTCCCAACAGCTGGGGGTGGAATTGTACCTGAAGCGGGACGACCTTTCCGGCTGCAATCTCTTTGGGGGCAACAAGATGCGCAAGCTGGAGTTTCTGCTGGGGGAGGCCATGGCAAAGGGCTGCGATACCGTCTTTACCTACGGGGCCACCCAGTCCAACCACGCTATGCAAACCGCCGCCGTCTGCCGCCAGTGCGGCCTGAACCCGGTTCTTTGGCTGGTGAGCGTGGTGGAGCCGGACCCCGGCGGCCTGCGGGCCAACCTGCTGCTGGACCATATCTTCGGCGCTAAGGTGCAGATTGTTCCCCTCCGGGAGGGGGAAAGCGAAGCCCAGGCGGAGGAGCGCTCCTTCCAGCTGGGGGCGGAGGAAGCGGCCCGGCTGGAGGCAGCTGGCCACCGCTGCTATGATGTCCCCATGGGCGGTGCCAGCCCTGTAGGCTCGGCGGGCTTTGTTTCCGGCTGGGTGGAACTGATGGAGCAGGGGAAGGCCATGGGCCTTGCCCCGGACTATGTCTGCCATGCCACCGGCACCGGGGGTACCCTGGCGGGCCTCGCTGCCGGGCGGGCCCTGCTGGGCCAGGAGCAAAAGACCGCCATCCTTTCCGTCGCCGTCAGCCCTAAAGATGAGGACTACGAAGAGCGCACCGCCGCCTTGGCGAACCGGACCCTGGAGCTCCTGAAGGCATCGGAGCGGGTTGCCCCCAAAGACCTTTGGGTGGAGCGGGATTACTACGCCCCAGGGTACGAAATACCCAACGAGGCCGGCAACGAGGCCATCCGCCTGCTGGCCCGCACCGAGGGGATTCTTTTGGATACCGTCTATTCCGGTAAGGGCTTTGCCGGGATGCTGGACCAGATACGCAAGGGAAGGATTCCCCAGGAGAGCCGGGTGGTTTACTGGCACACCGGCGGCGCCACCGCCCTCTTTGCGGAGAGGGAGATTATTGGGGATTTGGCGGAAAAATGACAGGGAGGATTTGCAATGGATATAGAAAAACTCTTTGATTCGGTACAGGTGCTGTACCACAGCAGCATCCGCATCGCCGGGGAGCGGGTGGTTTATGTGGACCCCTTTGGGGTGGAGGAGGAGCGCCATGACGCCGGCCTCATCCTCATCACCCACGACCACTATGACCACTTTTCCCCGGAGGATATCCAGAAGGTGCGAAAGGCGGACACCGTCCTTGTCACCCCCGCCTCCACCGCCCAAAGGGCGGCGGAGCTGGGCTGTTCGGAGAGCCATGTCATCGCCCCCGGCCAGGTGCTGGAGGTGCTGGGCCTCTCCCTGGAGGCGGTGGCCGCCTACAATCCCGGCAAGCCCTACCACCCCAGGGAGAACGGCTGGGTGGGGTATCTCCTCACCATGGGCGGGGCGCGGTACTACATCGCCGGGGATACCGACGACACCCCGGAGGCCCGGCGGGTGCGGTGTGACCTGGCCCTTTTCCCGGTGGGGGGCACCTACACCACCGATGCCGCCCAGGCCGCCCAGGTGGTGAACGCCATCCGGCCCCTGGCCGCTGTCCCCACCCATTACGCCGCCATTGTGGGCAGCGCCGCCGACGGCCGGCGGTTCATGGAGGGGCTGGACACAGGCATCGCCTGCCGGGAGCGGATGCTGCGGACCGGGAGGTAGGACCTGTCAAATTCGTTGCCTCATAAAGATATCCCTCCCCAAAAGGAAAGGGGAGGGATATTTCTTAGGACCTGTTTAGTATCTGGACGCGCGGCGGATGGCAAGGGATCTTTTTGCCAGGCGCAGACAAATTTTTGCAGCAATACTGTATGTATTGCAATAAAATTTGGCAAAGCATGGCGGAAAAAGACCTGCCAGTCGGCGTGCGGTTAGATGCTGAACAGGTTCTTAGAACACTGCTTCTTCCCGGCAGGGGAGGGAAAACCAGAAGCGGCTCCCCTGGCCGGGGGTACTTTCCACGCCGCAGCGGCCGTGGTGCAGCTCCACCACCCCCCGGACGATGGAAAGCCCCAGGCCGGTGCCGATGGCCGCCCGCTTGTGGGTCTTATCCACCTTGTAGTACCGGTCCCAAACGTAGGGCAGCTCCTCCGGGGGGATGCCGGGGCCGCTGTCCAGTACCGAGAGGGTCACCCAGCCGTCCCGGACCTCCTGCTCCACCAGAACCTTTTTGTCGGCCCCGGTGTGGTTCACCGCGTTGCCGATGAGGTTATAAACCACCTGGGAAAGCTTGGAACGGTCCCCGTCCACGATGGCCTCCTCCCCTGGGGCGAAGAGGATGGTATACCCCTCCCGCTCCACCAGCCGTTGGTAGCGCAGCAGCTCCTCCCGCACCATGGCGGTGAGGGAGAGGGGGGCGGCGGAAAGGGTCTGGGCCCCCGCCTGGAGCTTTCCCAGGTCCAGCATATCGTTCACAAGGCCGGTGAGGCGCTGGGCCTCGTCGATGATGATCTGGACATTTTCCGGGGTGTTCTCCCCAGGGATGTCCCGCATCATCTCCCCGTAGCCGGCGATGAGGGTGAGGGGGGTGCGCAGGTCATGGGAGACGTTTGCAATAAGCTCCCGGCGCAGCTGCTCCACCTTGGAAAGCTCGGCGGCAGCATAGGTGAGAGCGGCGGAAAGCTCCAAAGCCTCCCGGTAGCCCCCGCCCTCGAAGGTGACGTCGTACCGGCCTTCCGCCAATACGCGGGCGCTGCGGCTAAGACCTGCCAGGGGCCTGCCAATGTGGCGGGAAAGGAGAAAAGCAATTCCCGCGGAAAGGAGCAGAAGGATGGCGGCGATGCAGAGGAACTGTACCTTCAGCGTCTCGGCGGTGGTGTTGAGGGGGGAAAGGGCGCTGCTGAGGAGGATGAGCAGGGTGCCCTGCTCCTGGCTTTCCACCAGCTGGGCGCAGACCACCAGGGTGGTGTGCCGTTTGTCCCACATCCGCTTTTCCCGGTGGTCCTTCCCGGCTTCCGGTTCCCCAAAGGGGCCGGCAAAGGGGTTGGGAAAATCCTGCCGGAACAGCTCCAACACCATCCCGCCTTTTTCCTCCGCCGCGGCGAAAAACCGTAAAGCCTCCTCCTTTTCCATATCGTGGACCATGCTCATGGGGCCGGAGCGGGAGTTATACACCGTTTCTCCCTCCCGGTCCAGGATGCGCACATAGAAGTCCGGTTGGCGGGTGAGGCTGTCCAGCTGCTGGGAAAGGTCCTGCTGGTCAATGTTCCGGGCGATGCCCTGGGCGGTCCTTTTGATAGTGCGGGTTTTGATGGCCTGGTAGAAATTATCCAGGAGGACCACCTGGAAGAGCCACAGCAGCAGCATCAGCACCGCCACAAAGGCGGTGAGGCAGGCCATTAAATGCCACTGGATGCCCAGCTGCCCCAGCCGCTTTCCCGCCTTACCCTTCAAAGCGGTACCCCACCCCGCGCAGGGTGACGATGCGGCCGCTGTAGGGTCCCAGGGATTTTCGCAGCAGCTTAATGTGGGTGTCAAGGGTGCGCTCGTCCCCGTAAAAATCGTACCCCCACACGTCGCTGATAAGCTTTTCCCGCGGCAGGGCGATGTTCCGGTTCTTCACCAGGTAGAAAAACAGGTCGTACTCCTTGGGGGTCATCTCCACCGGCGCGCCGTCCACCAGCACCCGCCGCCCGGTGAAATCGGCGGTGATCCCCTCCACCGTGTAGACCTCCCGCAGGTCCTCGTGCTCCCCCGCCCGGCGGAGGATGGCGGCGACACGCAGCATCAGCTCCTTGGGGGAAAAGGGCTTCACCACGTAGTCGTCCACCCCCAGCTCAAACCCCCGGATGCGGTCATACTCCTCCCCGCGGGCAGAAAGCATCAGCACCGGGGTGCGGCGGTCCTCCTGGCGCAGGCGGCGCAGGGCGGAAAAGCCGTCCAGCTCCGGCATCATCACGTCCAGGACGATAAGGTCAAAGCTGCACTGGCCGCAGATTTCCAGGGCCTCCAGGCCGTCGGAGGCCTCGGTGACCTTGTAGCCCTCGTAGTTGGCGTATTTTTTGATGAGCTGGCGGATGTTTTCCTCGTCATCCACCACTAAAATATGATACACAGCATTCCCTCCCCAAATTTCAGGCTGCCCCTATCCTATCACCCCTGTGTGACAGCTGTATGAGGGGATTCAAACCGTTCCGTGATGCTTGTGGGCCTTTAGGAGCAGCTTTTCCACCCAGCCCTTCTGGTGCTTGAGGGAGATATAGCCAATTACCGACATCACCGCCGCCCCGATCGTATCCACAATAAGGTCCTTCATGGTGTCCCGAAGGGCAAGCCGCCCCAGGAAGGGGGTGCCGTCCTCCAGGCCGAATTTCTGCATATTGGTGTGGAGGATGCCGTCTGCGGTAAACTCGTAAATCTCCCACACCACCCCCAGGGTGACGGCAAAGCAGAAGGCGAAGGTGGCCACAAAGACGGGGGAGAGGTTCACCGGCACCCGGTCGGTTTTGTTGAGGAAGGTGATGAAGGAAAAGCCCAGGGCCCCCAGCATCGCCCCGCTGAAGGTGTGGAGGATGGTATCCCAATTTTTGACGTTGTAGTAGAAGGCCCGCACCTCCCCCAGGTAGATGGCGCAATAGAGGAAGATGGCGTAGAGAATAAGCATATTGGAGGGGATTTCCAGGCGCACCCGCCGCCACAGGATACTGGGCAGGGAGAGGGCGAACACCCCCAGGATGCACTGGGCCAGCATCAGCACGTAGTCCCCCTTCACCCGGTGGTTGGGGCGGGCGGGGTCCGGCTCGGTGGGGGCCAGGGCCATGGAGATGGAGATAAAGACGATGGAGGCCACCAGGGTGACGGTGACAAAAAGGAAGAGCCATTTTTGCCAGCGGGAGGGCCTGCGGGGGTCATGGACGTTGGGGCTGCGGCGACGTTTCATAAAAAACCTCCTGTTCTGTAACAGCTTATAGTATACCATATGGGGCCCGATTACACCAGAGCTGCAAAAATGCCCCCGGTTTAAAGAAAAATTCGTTTATTTAAAATTCGTACACACCTGCCGCCGCCAAAAGATGGTATAATACCCTTGGTCTCCCTTTGGGGGAGATACATTATAAAACAGGAGGCATACCCACATGAGAAAGCACAGACCGGGCAGAAAAACGGCAGCCCTGGTTCTGGCTGGGATGCTGACCCTGTCCGCAGCAGCAGGCTGTTCTGAAAAAACAGGACCTTCTTCCGCGGGCCAGGAAAGCAGCACCCCGTCCCAGAGCCAAACCCAGCAGGCGGCAGGCAAGATTACCGTCTACACCTCGGAACCCCAGGACCTTGTCACCGATATGCTGGAGGACTTTAAGGTCAAAACCGGCATCGACTATGACCTGTTCCGCTCCGGCACAGGGGATGTGATCAGCAAGATCAATACCGAGCTGGAGACCGGAAGCACCGACGCGGACATCATCTGGTTTGCGGACATCGGCTATATGAACCAGCTGGACCAAAAGGGCCTCATCCGCCACTACACCCCCAAGGGGGCGGAGAAGCTGGACCCCGCCTTTAACTACAACGACGGTATGGCCTGGGAGGTCCGCCAGATCTTTAACATCATCGCCAAAAACACCCTGAAATGCGATGTGGAAATTAAGGACTGGACCGACCTGACAAAGCCGGAGCTTTCCGGCCGCTTTGCCATGGCAAATCCCAGCTACTCCGGCGGGGCCTTTACCACCCTGGTGGGGCTGGTGGGCCCGGACGGTCCGGGCTGGAGCCTCTACGAGGACATGGCAAAAAATGACGTGAAATTTGAGCAGTCCAACGGGAACCTTCAGACAAAGGTGGCCTCCGGGGAGTACGCCGCCGTTTCGGTGGTGGACTTTATGGCCCGCAACGCCCAGAACGAGGGCTCCCCGGTGGAGACCATCTGGCCGGAAAGCGGGGCGGTGATGATTCCCACCCCCATCGCCATCCTCTCCACTGTGGAGGAGGAGAAGCAGGCCGCCTGCGAGGCCCTGATGGATTATATGCTCACCCAGGACGCTCAGCGCATCTTTGTGGAGCAGGGATACATCCCGGTGGACCCGTCGGTAGGGGTGCCGGAGGGCGCCCCCCCGGTGGAGGACATTAAGACGGTGGAGCTGAACCTGAAGGACTTCACTGAAAATTCCGCCGCCCTGCGGGAGCGCTTTGCCCAAATCTTCGGAGAATAAGGGGTCCTGCCCCGTTCTGGCGTCTCTCCCGCCCCTCCCTTCGGGGATGGGGCGGGAGAGGCGAATCTTAGCAGAAAGGGGGAAGGCCCGTTGCGGCATTTTTCCCTGAAAAACCGGGGGGAGGGGGTCCGGCCTGGGGAGGCGGCCCCCACCCTCATTTGGCTTGCCACGGCGGCGGTGCTGGCCTTTACGGTCATCTATCCCTCGGCGGTGCTGATACTGAACAGCTTCAAAACCCCGGAGGGCTTGGGCTTGGGCAATTACCTGGCGGTGTTCCGGGATAGGGGCATCGCCGGCAGCGTCCTGAACACCATAAAGGTGGTGCTCCCCAGCACCCTTTTTTCCACCGCCCTGGGGGTGTTCCTGGCCTGGGCGGTGGCCCGCACCGATGTGCCGGGGCGGGGCCTTTGGCGCTCCCTTCTGGCCATCCCCTACCTGATACCCCCCTTCATCGGGGCTATCTCCTGGACCTTCCTTCTGGGGCCGGTGGGGGTTTTTAACGAGCTGTACTGCTCCCTCACCGGCGCGGCGGAGCCCCTGGTGGATATCTACAGCCTGGGGGGGATGGTCTTCGTCCTCTCCATCTACCGGTACGCGGTGCCCTATGTGGTGGTGCTGCCGGCTATGAAGAAGGTGAACGCCTCGGTGGAGGAGGCCGCCCGTGTATCGGGGGCCAGCCCCTGGCGCACCCTGCGGGATGTGACCCTGCCCCTGCTGACCCCCTCGATTCTGGGGGCCACCCTGCTGGTGTTTATGTTTATCCTGGCGGATTTTGGCGTTTCCGCCGTCCTGGGGGCCCCCAACCAGATCCGGCTGATGACCACCCAAATCTACGCCATCATCAACCGCCCGGACCTGCCGGGGAACCTTCAGCTGGCCTCCGCCTACTCCCTCCTGCTGGCCCTCTTCGGCCTGCTGGGGCTGGCGGTTTATAACCGGGTGCTCGCCACCCAGAAGTACGTGGTAGTGGGGGGGAAGAGCGCCCCGGTGCAGCCCTCCCATCTGGGCAGGGCCGGACGGTGGGGGCTTTGCGCCTTCCTGGCCCTGGTCTTTTCCATCACCACCCTGGCCCCCATTTTGGCCACCCTCACCACCGCCTTTACCAAAACCTTCGGCCTGCCCTTTGGCCCCGATAACGCCACCCTGCGGAACTTCTCCCGCCTCTTTTCCATCCGCAACATCCGCCGGGCCTTTATGAACAGCGCCTTCCTTTCGGCGGCCTCCGCCTTTATCATCACCGTGGTGGCCCTGGCAGTGGCTTATGTAGCCATCCGGGGGGGGCTGCGGAAGTTTTGGGGGGTGCGGCTGATGCAGACTATGGTGACGGTGCCCTACGCCGTCCCCGGCACCATCATCGCCCTGGCGATGATCCTGGCCTTCGCCCAGCCCCTGCCTGTCACCGGGCTGCGGCTCTACGGCACCATCTGGATTCTGCTGGTGGCTTATGTGGCCCGCTTTATGAACCTGGGGTACAACAACATTTCCGGCGCCATCGCCCAAATCGACGCCTCCCTGGAGGAGGCCTCCCGGTGCGCCGGGGCCAGCCATCTAAAGGCTTTTTCCAGCATTATGCTCCCCCTCCTGCGCCCCAACCTCTATAGCTCCTTCTTCCTGGTGGTGGCCCCCACCCTTTCGGAGATCACCCTCTCCTCCCTTCTGTGGAGCGTGGGGAACGAGACCATCGGCACAGTGGTCTTTTCCACCCAGGAGGAGGGGAAGATCCTCCTCACCGCCGCCCTGGCGGTGGTGCTCATCACCCTTGTGGTGGTGATTAACTACCTGGTGCGGTGGCTCAGCGGGGATGATATGGGGATTTAGCAGATGGACCTACAGCCCTGCCCGCAAGGTGCGGCAGGGCTACCTTTTTTTCAAAACCGCAAAATCTATTGCGGGGCACCTGTAAAACCGTTATAATAGAACCCAGGAGGCGATGAAGGATGCCAGAATGGAAGGACGAGGTGCGAAAGCTCGCCCAGCAGATGGAAAAGGCCCCGCAGATTCTGCCGGAGGAGATTCCGGACCTGGAGATTTACATGGACCAGCTGACCACCTACCTGGACAAGCGTCTGGGTTTTTATAACCGGGAGGGGGAATCCCCTTTTGTCACCCGCTCTATGGTAAATAACTACAGCAAGGCAAAGCTGCTGCCGCCCCCGGCGGCCAAGCGGTATAGCCGCGTCCATGTGATGCTGCTCTCCCTGGTCTGCCAGCTGAAGCGTATTTTTACCATCCAGGACTTGGGGCGGCTGCTGGCCCCAGTGGCGGGGGAGGAGGAAACGGGGAGCCTGTACCGCCTTTTCCTCACCGCCCAGCGGGAGAGCTTTGCCGAAACCCCCGCCATGGCGGAGGCCCTTTTGGCCCGCCTGGGGGAGACGGACGAGCCCGCCCGCGCCAAGGCCGCCCTGGTGACCCAGCTGGCGGTGCGAGCCCAGCGGGACCTGCTGCTGGCGGAACGGGTGCTGGATACCCTCCGGCCCCCGGAGGAAGAAAAGCCGGGGAAGGACAAAAAGAAGAAAGGGAAGACGTGAGCACCTATGCGCCTGAGAAGAAAACCCTGGGCCAGGCCGGAGCTGGCCGCCTGCCCCTTCTTTGTGGATGCGCCACAGGAGGTGCGGGGCAGCTGGGCCTCCCGGTTCCCCCGCAAGGCCCCCATCTACCTGGAGCTGGGGTGCGGCAAGGGGGGCTTTTTGGCCCATGAGGCCGCCGCCCACCCGGAGGTGAACTTCATCGCTATCGACCTGAAAAGCGAGGTGCTGGCGCTGGCTAAGCGGAAGGTGGAGGCCGCTTTGAGCGCCGCGGGCCGTCCCGCCGCCCAGGTGGACAATGTCCTTTTAATGTCCTGGGATATCGAGCGGCTCCACCTGATTTTTGGGGAGGAGGAGCGGGTGGACCGGGTCTATGTGAATTTTTGCAACCCCTGGCCCAAGCCGGGGGACCATAAGCACCGCCTCACCCACACCCGGCAGCTTATGAGCTACCGCCGGTGGATGGGGGAGGAGGCGGAGCTGTGGTTCAAAACGGACGACAGCGGCCTGTTCCGGGATACCCTGGAGCAGTACCTCCCCCAGGCGGGGTACAGGGTGGAATACCTCACCTGGGACCTGCACCAGGAGGCGCTGCCGGATAACGTTCCTACCGAGCACGAGGAGATGTTCGCCGCCCAGGGCATCCCCATAAAGTTCCTGCGGGCAAAACCGGAGAGAAGGGAGGCTGTACCATGTTAAAGGAAAACCTGTGCCGGGTCCTTTCCCTTTTCCTCTGCCTTGCCCTTTTGGGGGGGTGCGGCGGGGACAGCGCCCCCCAGGGAAACAGCGACGAGGATATCACCGCCGCCTTTGAGGAGCTGCTGGCGGCGGATTACGAGGTGTACTACCTCCTCTTTGCCGACGGGCTGCCGGTGGACCGCGCCGGGGAAAGGGAGTTGGACGGGGCCCTCTACTACCCTGTCACCTCCCAACGTTTCCCCAACCGGGAGGCCCTGAAAAAGCGGCTGGAAGAGGTCTACGCCAAGGAGGAGACCGTTGAGGCCCTGCTGGCGGCCCCCGATGCAAAGGGAAATCCCGCCCTTGCCCAGCGGGACGGCGCCCTGTGGCGCAGCGCCGCCTGCGCCGTCTCTGCCCTGGGGTACGAGGTGGTGGAGGACAGCATCCGCCTCACCGGCCGCCGCTCCGACCTTACTGCCACCTTTTCCTTCCAGGAGGAGGGGCTGGACGGCTCCCTTTATGAGACGGCAATGAGCATCTCCCGCACCGGGGCGGGGTGGCGGCTGGACGCACCCCGGAAGGACGGGGAGCGAAAGCTCCTCCGGGAAGGCTCCTCCCAGACCTCCGCCTACAAGGAGGGCACCGCCCGGCGGGTGGCGGAGGACTTCCTGGCGGCTATCCACACCGGCAGCGCCGCCCAGGTGGCCGCTGTAGCCAGCGGGGACTGCGCCGCCTGGGAGGGGGTGCGCATCACCGAGGCCCGCATCACCGGGGTGACGGAAGAATTGGACAGCCAGGGGGATTATAAGGTACAGGTGACGGTGGAGGATGGCAAGGGGTTCCTCCCGGAGGGAAGCCAGGAATACCGCCTGGTGGTCCGCTGCGGCCAGGACATGAGCTGGGAGGCCGGGCAGGTCATCCCCTTCTACTTCCGCCCAGCCTCGGAGCGGTACTACAACTGGACCGGTCTGGAGACCCAAAGCAGCCCGGGAAACGAGGCGGCCAACAGCATCGAGGTTTTTATCTCCCTTTACGGGATGCAGACCTTCGCCAGCCCCTGGGAGCTGCCTCCGGAGACGGTGGCGGAGTTTTCCATGGTGATGGTGAAGCCCCAGGGGGAGGATATGGTCTATACTCCCCAGGAATTTGCCGCCGCGGTGGAGCGGAGCTTCGGCATCACCGGCTTTGACGGGCGGAACACCGAATTCTACTCCCAGGAGAAGGAAGGCTACCTCCTGTGGGGTCGGGGGCCCAATTCACCCTATGTCCTGATTGGGATGCCCCAAACCGCTGGAAACAGCTGCCAGACGGAGGTGTCCTTTTACGGCGATCCCCTTTGCACCCAGCGGCTGCACACCCTGCGCTACACCATGGGGAAAAACCCCGATGGAAGCTGGCATTTTGTCTCCGCCCAGGAAATTCAAACTACAGAATAGAAAGGACCTTACCTATGAAACGAATGATAAAAACAGCCGCCCTTCTGGCCCTTGCGGCAATGCTGCTCCTGGCTGGCTGCGGCGGGAGGGGAAAGGAAAGCTCCGCCCCGCCGCCGGAAAGCAGCTCCCCGCCGCCGGAATCCCTGGAGATGGAAGGGGAGCACGATCACACCGGCATTCCGGGGTTGGACCTGCCGGAATCCCTGCCGGTGGGGGACTACGCCTTTGAGGCCTACGATTCCAGCTCGGTGCAGGTAGCCAGCTTGGAGGCCACCCTGGACGGCGAGCTGGTGGACGTCATCGTCCTCACCGTCCCCCTGGGGACAAAGAATTTTTTGGAGTGCTACGCCGACGGGGTGGTGGCAACCCTGGAGCGCCTGGAGGAGGAGAGCCAAGGGGTCTACACCTCCGCCCCCCTGGGGAGCCTGGCGGGAGATGAGCAGTGGACCGAGGAGGAGCACCCCTTGAAAAACGGCGACCGCTACGATATTACCTTTGGGGAAGCGGGATTTTTCCGCTTGTCCATCCGGAATTCCTCCGGCGCTGTGGATGCCTATTATTTTATGGTGGCGGAATAAGGAAGTGACAGAAAGATGAAAAGCGCAAAGCTCTTTTTGGGAGGGATGTATCTCCACCTGGCTCTCAGCGTGGCGGTGCCGGCGGCGATGATTCTGCTTCCCCACTGGAACGGCGGCCAGGGCCTGTTTTTCTTCTACCTGGTCTTTATCGGGGTCCTCTTTGTCCTGGGCTGGGTGGCGGTGGCCATGGCGGCGCGGGCCGGCAGCGGCCAGGATGTTCAGGGGCTTTGGTCCGCCTGGAGGCTTCTGAAGCTCTGGTCCATCCCCTTCTTTGTTTTGAACTTTCTGTACAGCGTTTTGGCCTGGTTTATCATTGTGGCCGCTTCCAGGGGAATTTTCTTTATGCTCCTGCCCATCCCCATCGCCATCACCTGCACCCTGATACTCCAGACCGGCTGTGTGGGCTGTGTGGCGGTAAAGAACCTCCGGGCCCGGTCCGCTCCGGAGACACGCCCTGACAGGGTTCATTACCTTTTGCAGCTGCTGCCGGTGGCGGATGTTTTCAGCACCCTGGTGCTGCTGCGCCGCACAAAGGAGACAGAGCCCTCCAGCCCCTGATTTTCTTTCCCGCTGCTTGATAAGGACACTTTGCCGCTTTTCTTTTTGCCTCTTTTTCTTTTCCCGCGAAAAGAAAAAGAGGGAGATGCCAAACAGGAGGACAAAGATGAAGCTGATTTCCTGGAATGTCAACGGCCTGCGGGCCTGCCTGGGGAAGGGGTTCCCCGATTTTGTAAAGAAGGAGCTGCCTGATATTTTGGCCCTCCAGGAGGTGAAGATGGAGGAGGGACAGGCACAAATCCCTCTGCCCCCCGGATACCATTCATACTGGAACAGCGCCGAAAAGAAGGGCTACTCCGGGACAGCGGTCTTCACCAGGGCAGAGCCTTTGGCTGTAACAAGGGGCATGGGCATCGACCGCCACGACCACGAGGGGCGGCTTCTGACCCTGGAATACCCGGACTTTTGGTTTGTGAACGTCTACACCCCCAACTCCCAGCAGGAGCTGGCCCGGCTGGATTACCGCATGGAGTGGGAGGAGGATTTCCGCCGGTATCTGGTGGGGCTGGACGGGAAAAAGCCGGTGATTGTCTGCGGGGATATGAACGTGGCCCACCAGGACATCGACCTGAAAAATCCCGGCCCCAACCGGAACAGCGCCGGTTTTACCCAGCAGGAGCGGGACAAGCTCACCGCCCTGCTGGCGGCGGGCTTTACCGACACCTTCCGCCTGCTCTACCCGGAAAAGACAGGGGCCTACAGCTGGTGGAGCTACCGCTTCCGGGCCAGGGAGAAGAACGCCGGGTGGCGCATCGACTATTTTTTGGTCTCCCGCCGGCTGGAGGAGCAGGTGGCCGACAGCCTTATTTACAGCGACGTGTACGGCAGCGACCACTGCCCGGTGGGGCTGCTGCTGAAATAGGCCGCACCCTCGACAGGGTGTAGCAGAATCCGCACACAAAAGATCGTATCCTTAAATGGCAGGACAAGCCATCGCCAGGGATACGGTCTTTTTCTTATGCTTTAGAACCTGTATTCACAACCCTCCAACACCATCTGGCCGGCTCTTTTTTCGCCCTGCCGTGTCAAAAATCCTTGAATTACACCAAGTAGTTCTGCGGATTTTTGCCTTGCAGGGCGGAAAATCTCTCGCCCATCTGGCATTGTCCGGCTATGAATACAGGCTCTTAGAAAGGGATGATAGAAGATGCCGGTAAAGATTGAGGTTGCGCCGGAGGCGGACACCGTCACCGCCATGCTCACCGGGGAGATCGACCACCACGGGGCCGGCAGGCTCCGGGAAACCATTGATGACAGCGTGCGCCGCACCTGCCCCCGGATGCTGGTGCTGGACTTTGGCGGTGTGGAATTTATGGATTCCTCCGGCATTGGGGTGGTGCTGGGGCGGTACCGCCTGATGCAGGACATGGGGGGGAAGCTGACCCTCCGCAACCTGCCGCCCCACATCCGCAAGGTGATGCAGGTGGCGGGAATTGGCAGTCTGGACATCCAGGAAAAGAGAGGAGGAGCCTGATGAAGCGGGAAAAGCCGGAAAATCTGATGCGGGTGAGCTTTCCCAGCCGCTCGGTGAACGAAAGTCTTTCCCGTTCCCTGGCGGCGGCCTTTGCGGCCCTGGCGGACCCCACGGTGGAGGAGCTTTGCGACATTAAAACAGCTGTTTCCGAGGCGGTGACCAACGCCATCGTCCACGGCTACCGGAACACCCTGGGGACGGTATACATAACCGCCGCCCTCTATCCAGGCGGGAAGATGGTTATCACCATCCGGGATAGGGGCTGCGGCATTGCCGACGTGGAAAAGGCCAGGGAGCCCCTGTACACCACCTGCACCACCGGGGAGCGGGCCGGGCTGGGCTTCGCTGTGATGGAGGAGCTGATGGACCGGGTTCGGGTGCGCTCCCGCCTGGGGGAGGGGACCACCGTCACCCTGGAGCGGAGGCTTAAATCCAGAAACGGATAGGGAGATAAGGGAACAAAGGAGGCGGGGGATTGATCGCAGAGGACAGAAGCACCATGGTGGAAAAAAACCTGGGGCTGGTGCACTCCTGCGCCCACCGCTTCCGGGGGCGGGGAATCGAATACGACGACCTTTTCCAGGCGGGATGTATGGGGCTGGTGAAGGCCACCGCCGCCTTCGACGAGGCCCGCGGGGTGATGTTTTCCACCTACGCGGTGCCGGTGATCCTGGGGGAGATTCGCCGCCTCTTCCGGGACGGCGGGGCGGTGAAGGTGAGCCGCAGCGTCAAGGAGCTGGGAATTAAGGCGGCCCGTGTGAAGGAACAGCTGGGGATTGTTCTGGGGCGGGACCCCGCCCTTAGCGAGGTGGCCGAGGCGATGGAGCGCACCCCTGGGGAGATTGCGGAGGCCCTGGCGGCCACCACCCCGCCGGTTTCCCTCACCGGCAGCGAGGAGGAGGGGGGCGGCCAAATCGACCTCCCGGTGGATTCCCCGGAGGAGCGCCTTTCGGATATCCTGGCCCTAAAGCAGGCCATGGCCCGGATGGAGGAGCAGGACCGCCGGCTTATCATCCTGCGGTACTACGGCAACCGCACCCAGACCGAGACTGCCCGCGAGCTGGGGATGACCCAGGTGCAGGTCTCCCGCCGGGAAAAGAAGCTGATGCAGTATTTCCGCAAGGAGCTGCTGGAGGATTAAACGAAAAGTCCCAGGGGAGTACCCCCTGGGACTTTTAGCTGCTGCAAAAGGTTTGGGCAAGGGTGGAAAGCAGCCGGGCCTCCCGGTCCTGAGAAAGCTCCCAGCTGCCCACCCCCGCCAGCCCCTTTTCCTGGGCCAGGCGGGCTTTGGCGGCGATGGAGGAGGGGTCGTCGTAAACGAGGAACCAGCCGTCCCCGGAAAGGGTGGGCTGCTGGGCCTCCAGGGAAAAATCCCTCCGGCCCTCCTCTAGGTAGCGGCTGGTCACCGTATCATACCCCACCGGCTGCGCGGAGCGGAAAGGGCTGCCCAGCCCCTCCTCCCCAGAGCCGGAGAACCGGTAGAGATAGCCGTAAAAGGGGACGCCCAGCACCAGCTTTTCCGGGGGGACGCCTTCGGCCAGGTAGGCATCCACCCCCCTGCGGATGCTGGGCTGCTCCCCAGGGGCGGAAAGGGGGGCGCTGAACCCCACCTGCCGCTCCCAGGGGCCGCTTAGGTCGTACCCCATCAGGAAGAGGTAATCGGCGGACTCTGCCAAAGGGGCGCTCTGGACATTCCCCCGGAAGCCCTCCCCAGGGGGGATGGCGGCGGTAAGCAGGTAGCGCCGTCCCGCGGCGGCCCCCCTGGCATCCAGCTCTTGGCGCACCGCCTGGAGAAGAAGCTGGTAATTCTCCCCGTCCTGGGGACTGTGGAGGTTTCCCTCCTTCCCCCCGGAGACGGGGAACTCCCAGTCCAGGTCGAGGCCGTCAAAGCCGTGCTCCTCCATCAGCCCGGCGGCCGTTTGGGCAAAGGCCTGGCGGTGCTCCGGGTCGGAGGCCGCAAGGGAAAAGTTCCGGGAATAATCCCATCCCCCCACCGAAAGAAGGGTGCGAAGACCGGGATGCTCCTCCTTCAGGGCCCGAAGACCGGCAAAATTGGCAAGGTCCAGGCTGGGGTTTTCCAGCACCGCCCGCCCCGCCTCGTCCACCCCGGCAAAGGCGTAGTGGATGTGGGTGAGGTGCTGGGCCGCCAGGTCCCCAGGAAGAAAGCCGTCCATCCGGGCGTAGTAGGGGTAATATCCCGCCACAATGGGGGAGAGCTCCGCCCCAGGGCCGCCGGAAGGGGGAAGGGAAGCGGAGGTGTGGTCAGGCGTCCGGCCAGGGCTGGAGAGGGAACGGCCGGTGGCCTCCCCCCAGGCGGCCTGCCCTCCCAGGATGGGCAGGGCCAGGAGCAGGAAAAACAGCAGGGCAAGGGAAAAGCGGCTGTAGCTTTGGAGCAAAAAATCCACCTCCCACTCCCAAAGTGTGCCCCGATTTCCGGCTTTTATCAAACCAGGCCCAAAAGGCGGACCGCGGCGGTGAAGAGAAAGCAGAGGAGCATCCCCCCAAGGGTGGGCACCAGGAGCGAAACCGCCGTCCACTTCCAGCTGCCGGTTTCCTTGCGGATGGTGAGGCAGGTGGTGGAGCAGGGCCAGTGCATCAGGGAAAAGAGAATCACCGAACCGGCGGTGGCCCAGGTCCAACCGTTTTGCACCAGCAAGGCGTGGAGCTGGGCGGTGCTTTCCAGCTCCATCAGGCTTCCGGCGGAAAGGTAGGACATAATGATGATGGGGACGACGATTTCATTGGCGGGGAATCCCAGGATAAAGGCCAGCAGAATCACCCCGTCCATCCCCAGCAGCCGGGCAAAGGGGTCCAAAAAGGCGGCGCAGTGGTGGAGGAGGGTGGCTTCCCCCAGGGTGATGTTGGCCATCAGCCAGATGACAAGACCCGCCGGGGCGGCCACCGCCGCCGCCCGTCCCAGAACAAAGAGGGTCCGATCCAAAACCGAGCGCACCAGCACCGGGACGATTTGGGGCCGGCGGTAGGGGGGCAGCTCCAGGGCGAAGGCAGAGGGCATCCCCCGGAGGATGGTGGCGGAAAGGATGCGGGAAACCAGCAGGGTGGCGCCCACCCCCAGGACGATTACGCCGGTAAGCCCCAGAGCGGACAGCACCGAGGGCCAGAAGCCCTCACCGCCGCCGATGAAGAAAACCGTAAGCAGGAGGATGAGGGTGGGGAACCGCCCGTTGCAGGGGACAAAGCTATTGGTGATAATGGCGATGAGCCGCTCCCGCGGGGAATCAATGATGCGGCAGCCCACCACCCCGGCGGCGTTGCAGCCAAAGCCCATCATCATAGTCAGCGACTGCTTGCCGCAGGCGCGGGCGCATTGGAAGCACCGGTCCAGATTGAAGGCCACCCGCGGCAGGTATCCAAAATCCTCCAAAAGGGTGAAGAGGGGGAAGAAGATAGCCATAGGAGGAAGCATCACCGCCACCACCCAGGCCAGCACCCGGTAGGCGCCGTCCATCAAAGGGGAAAGGAGCCATTGGGGACAGCCCAAAGCGGCCAAACCCTGGGTCAGCCAGTCCCCCAGGGCAAAGAGCCCGGTGGAGAGAAGCTGGCTGGGATAATTGGCCCCGGTGATGGTGAGCCAGAAGACTGCCGCCAGCAGCAGGAGCATCACCGGGATGCCGGTGCGGCGGCTTGTAAAGAGGCGGTCCAAACGCCGATCCCCCTCGCTGGGGCCTTGGGCCGGGGCGCAGACCACCCCAGCGGCCACGCTTTCCGCTGTGGCGACGATGGCTCCCACCATGGCCTCCTCCAGCTCCCGCTGCCCCCATCCGTGCTGGCTCAAAAGATTTTTGGCGGCCGCCAGGGCCTCGGCCACCGCCGGGCGCTGGAGGATATCCTCCCCCAAATAGGCGCAGAGGGCACGGGATAAACTCTCATCCCCCTCCAGCAGCCGCAGGGCCAGCCACCGCAGATTCAGCCGCTCCCCCACCGCAGGACGCAGGGCCGGTACCAGAAGGGAGACGCCATCCTCGATGACCTGGGGGTAAACCACCCCCAGGGGACGCCCCGGAGCAGGCTGCCCCGCCATCTGCTCCAGACGGCAAAGCATCCCCTCCAGCCCTCTGCCGCTGCGGGCGCTGGTCCCGGCCACCGGCACCCCCAAGCTCCTTTCCAGCCCCTCCAGGTCCACCTGGATTCCCTTCCGGGCGGCCTCGTCCAAAAGGTTGACGCAGACCACAATCCGGGGGGTGATCTCCAGCACCTGGAGCACCAGGTTCAGGTTTCGCTCCAGGCAGGTGGCGTCACAGACCACCACCGCCCCGTCCCCGCCCCCAAAGCAGAGGAAGTCTCTGGCGGCCTCCTCCTCCGCAGAGTGGGCCAGCAAAGAGTAGGTGCCAGGGAGGTCCACAAAGACCATCCCACGCCCCCGGCGGAGACACCGTCCCTGGGCGGTGGCCACGGTTTTGCCCGGCCAGTTGCCAGTATGTTGATTCATCCCCGTAAGAGCATTAAAGACAGTGCTCTTTCCTACATTGGGATTGCCCGCCAGGGCAAATACCCGGTCGCTTTCCGCCAGCCGCTGAATCAGAAGACCGGTGTCCACTGCGCCAAGACCGGTGGAACCCCTTGTCAGTCCCATTTCGATTCCCCCTTACAGAAGCTCTATCTGTACCCGGCGGCTGTCCTCCCGGCGCAGGGCGATGACCGCCCCCCGGATGAGGTAAGCGGCAGGGTCGCCGAAGGGGCTGTGGTGGAGGCATTCCACCTGGGTGCCCCGCACCAGGCCCATATCCCGCAGCCGCCGGCCCATGGCCCCGGCCTCGTCAATGCCAAAGACCAGGCCCCGCTGGCCGTCCCGCAGCTGCCCCATATCGGTATGTTCCATAGCATAACGCTCCTTGTTTCGTCAAATGGGCGGAAGAAGCGGACTTCTCCCGGTTCCATCCTATTAGAAAGGGCAAGAAAAGGTTCAAAATTTTTTTGTGGAAAACCTCTTGACTCTAACACCGTGGGATGGTTTATACTTTGTCCTGGGCCCAAGAAAACAACGGAGGAGGAACCAAAATGCTGAAAATCGGAATCTTCTCAAAGCTCTCCCGCATCAGCGTCCGGATGCTACGGTATTACGACGAGGCGGGGCTGCTTGCGCCTGGGGAGGTGGACCCCTCCACCGGCTACCGCTACTACCATGAGCGCCAGCTGATGGAGGCGGAGCGAATCCGCGCCCTGCGGGAGATGGGCTTTGGGGTGGAGGCGGTGCGGGAGATGCTGGCGGCCTGCCAGGACCCGGAGATGCTGGAAGGATTCCTCCGGGTGCGCAGGGAGGAGCTGCGAGCGGAGGCGCGCCGGACCCAGGAGCGTCTTACCCTGCTGGAAACCACCCTCCAAAGGGTGAGAAAGGATGGCATCATTGTGAGCTATAATGTGACACGCAAAGAGATTCCCCAGCGGCAGGTGGCCAGCCTGCGGGGGATTCTTCCGGACTATTCCCAGGAGGGGGAGCTTTGGCGGCAGATGATGGAGGAGGCCGGGCCCCAAAATCTCCAGATGGCGGACCCCTGCTGGAGCATGGCTATCTTCCACGACCAGGAATATAAAGAGGAAAATGTAGAGGTGGAGATTCAAATGGCGGTGAAGGGGGAGTACCGGGACACCGAGCATGTCCGCTTCTTCACCGCCAGTTCCCAGGAGGTGGCCTCGGTGACCTGCCGGGGGAGCTACCAGCAGATGAATGAGGTGAACCAGGCGCTGGCAGGCTGGATTGCTGCCAACGGGTACGAGATTAGCGGCCCCATGTTTAATATCTATCATGTGGGACCGGCCCAGACTCCGGACCCGGACCAGTGGGTGACCGAAGTGTGCCTGCCGGTGCGCAAAAAATAGGGATAAAAAAAGAAAGACCCGTTCCGGTTTTCATGCCGGAGCGGGCCTTTTGCAGAAACAGGTTCTTCTTTTTTACAGCGCCAGGGTGATGGCCTGCTGCCACTGGCGGCGCTCGCCAGGGGCCAGCACCACCGCGCCGGGGCGCTGGTCCAGCGCCTCCTGGGGACCGGGGTAGCCCTGCCACGGCTCGATGCAGACAAAGCCGGGGATGCCCGGCTGGCTCCAAAGCAGCACGCAGTAAAACCCTTCGGTTCCCAGCTGGATATACTTTCCGCTCTCCCGGTGCTCCAAACGGGCCCAGGCCCCCACCCCCTGGTACTGGATGGAATCGTTGTCAAACAGGTGCTCGGTAAGCGGCACGACCAAACCGCTTTCAAACCGCACCTGGTAGTCCTCCACCGCCGTCCCCGGCAGGAAGGGGCAGGCAAAACCGGGGTGGAAGCCCAGCTGCATCGCCATCGGCTGGCTGCCTGCGTTGACCACGGCGCAGGTGGTAATCGCTCCCTCCTGGGTGAGCCGGTGCTCCGTCTCGAAGGAGAAGGCCCAGGGCCAGCTTTCGTCCCCCGCCCAGCTGAGGCGGAACCGAAGAAGGTCCTCCTCCTGGGCCGCCAGAACGTGCTCCAGGTCCCGGATAAACCCGTGCTGGGGTCCCTTGCACTGCCAGCCGCCAAAGCTCCCTTTCCCCTCCGCCAGCTTGCCGCACCAGGGGAAGCAGATCGGGGCCCGACGGGGCCAGACCTCTTTTTTGCCCTCCCAGATAAGCTCCTTTTTCTCCCAGGTGAGGGAGCGCAGCTCCGCCCCGTGCTCCGAGGCGGTGAGGGCGAGCTTGCCCTTCTTGATGGTGTATTCCATAGTCGTTCCTCCTATCGGATGTTCCGGATGATGTTAAAGACGCAGATGGCTAAAACCAGCAGCTGCACCCCGTTGAAGGCCTTTTCCACCGCCTTTTCCGGCAGCTTTTTGTTCAGCGCCGCACCGATGAAGCCGCCGGCGATGGCCCCCGCCACCATCACCGGGGCGGCGGAAAGGTCGTAGGCGGCAAGCCCCGCCCCCAAGGCCACCGAGCAGAGCTTGGAGACCTGGGCGAAAAGGATGGTGATAAGGGAGCAGACCGCTGCGGTTTTGGTATCGTAGGAAAAGAGGAAGATGATAAGAGCCACATTGATGGGCCCGCCCCCGATGCCCAAAAAGGAGGAGCAGATGCCCAGGAACAGACCCACCAGCAAAGCGGGCAGAAGGCTGTCCCAGTGTTTTCCGGGGATGCTCTGCTTGTGCTTCATGTACCAGTAGACGGCCAGAATCAGCAGCCCCAGCACCACGTTCTGCACCGCCGTCACCTGGGCGTTGGGCAGCCCGGCGGTGAGGGCGGTCAGCATCATCTGGCCCGCCTGTCCCCCGGCCACCGAGCCGATAGCCAGAGGGATGGCGGTAGCAAAGGGGATGGGTGTTTTTGCCAGCATCTGCTTGCCGATGGAGACCACCGACATGGAAAAGACGGTGATGGAGGACAGCACCCCGATGGTGGCGGCGTCGTAGGCTCCCAGCACGTCCATCACCGGCTTGATGATGACCCCGCCCCCCATGCCGGTAAGGGCCCCCGCCGTGGTGGCCCCAATGGCGATGAGAAAATACAGAAGCTGGGTCATATCAGCCTCCGCAGGGGTGGCCGGTGACCGGCGCGCTGTTGAGGGCCGGGTCCTTCATGCACAGGTGGACGGCGGCGGTAGTGAAGGTCCGGGGCAGGGCCAGGATGTTGGGGTTTGGCCCGGTGTACTTCTTCATGGCGTCGGCGATGGCCTCCTCGAAGGTGGCGCGGGTCTTAAGGCCCATGCTGCGGGCGATGCCCGGCTCCCGCGCCCCCACGATGTAGATGGCGCTGGTGTGCTCCTCCGCCAGGTGGCCGCAGCTCATCATGGAAAAGCCATGGAAGGGGTGGAAGGCATTGGCAAAGCGGTATTTGCGGATGTACTCCTCCTTGGTGGCGAAGTACTCGCCGTACCGGTCCATATCCGGCAGGATGTTCATGGAATCGTGCTGGAACATCTCGTACAGCTCCCGCAGGTAGGGCCACCGCTCCTCGTGGAACCAGGCGTCGCAGAAGGAGGAGACGATGAAGACGCACCGGTCGGACATAATGCGCTTGTGGCGGATAACCTGGGCGGAAAGGGCCTGCATCATCTGGATGGGGTTGGTGCCCATGCCGTTACCGTAGTGGAAGTTGGTGGGCATTCCAAAGACGATGATGTCATACTTCTTTTCGGCCCAGTGGACGTAGGTGCGCTTGTCGGCCACCTCCCAGCTAAGGGGCTGCATCTCCTTGGCCCAGCCGGAGAAGATGGCGATCTGGCGGGACTTGGTATCCAGCACCGCGTCGCAGCAGAAGAACTTTTTGCCCATCTTTTCTTCCATCAGCATCCCCTGCTGGTCAAACTTCCCCCGCATGACGCTGCTGGTGGAGACAGGGACAAAATCCGGCTGGTGCATCACCTTGGGGACGTGGTGGGCGGAGATGGAGCGCCAGTGGGAGATGCCGGTGGCGCAGTGTTTATACCCACCGGAATATCCGCCGTAAGGATTACCCTGAGTATGACCGATGAGGATGGCGATATCCGCGTCGTAAACGTACTTGTTCATGATGACATGGTCCCCGGCGGCGGTGTAGCCGATGTCCACCAGGTGCTCATAGTCCTCACTGTCGTGGCTGGTGATTTGGTTGGTGTAGTGAAACTCCCGGAACAGCTCCTCCCCCAGGATGGTTTTCATCTCCGGGACGGTGGCGCGGGGGTGCAGGCCGTTGGAGAAAAGGAGCAGAATGTCCTTCTTTTCCACCCCGGCAGCGTACAGTTCATCCAGGCAGGCCCGGATGGCCACCTTACGGTGGCTGGTGGGCTGGTTGCCCCCCTTGACAATATCCGGGATGACAAAGACCACCGTCTTGCCCTTGCCCGCCAGTTCTTTGAGGGAGGGCATCCCGATGGGACTGCGGATGCTGTCCTGAGTGGCCTTGTAGAGGCTGTCCCAGTCCTGGGGCAGGCAGGGGGGATCGGGGACCGTCTCCCCAGGGACAAAGACGTCGGTGCTGTCCGGCAGCTGGGCGCTCATCATGCCGTTGCCGTATTCAAAATCCAGTTTCATACTTTTCCTCCTTTATTTGCCCAGGTACAGGCGGATGATTTCAATATACTCGTCGGGATAGAAGCCGATTTCCCCGGTGAACCGGGTGAGGGCGATGAGGCCGCCGGCGATCTCCGGGATGGAGGCCAGCATCTGGGCGTTGTCCGCCTTGAGGCCGCCGCCATAGACCACGTCCAGGCCGCCGGTGATGCCCTTGATGACCTGAGCCACCTCCTGGATAAACTCCCTCCCCGGAGGGGTCTTGCCGGGACCGATGGCCCACACCGGCTCGTAGGCGATGACCACCTTGCCGCCGGTGGTGTCCACCCCCTCCAGGCCGATGGTGAGCTGTTCCCGCAGCACCTCGTCCCGGCGGGGGGATTCCTCGGCGGTCTCCCCGATGCAGTAGAGGACGTTAAGGCCCGCCTCGGCGGCCCGGCGGACCTCCTGGTTCAGGATGCGGTTTACGGCGGCGGTATCGGTGACCCCAGCCTCCGCCAGAATGCCCGCCTTGTCCCGCCGCTCCTCACAATGGCCGATCATGGTCCAGTCGCACCCCAGGGCGGAGGCGGCGTGGGCGGTGCGCCCGGTGGTGAAGGCCCCGAAGTTCCCCCCCACAGCGGTGTCCTGACGGAACACCCCCTGGCACCCCAGTTCCACCGGGGAATCGGGCATCAGGGCCGCGTTAGCCCCCAGGATATGGGCCTCCGGGAAGAAGATGGGGAAGCGGCATTCTTTCACCAGGGGGCAGAGCTTTTCCTGGACGCCGGTGACAACGGCCCAGCCCCATTTGGGCGTAGGGGCCAGGCGGTTCACACCCCCCAGCTCCGGGGGAATGTCAAAGCGCTTGAGGTTTAGGAAGATGTACTTCATAGAGACCATCCTTTCTTGCGTTAAACAAAGGCAATTGGAATTCTATATCCTATTGTACCAGAAGGAAGGGGGCGGCGGCGAAAAAAATGCCCAAACGATTGCGTAAACCGCTCCCCTGTGGTAAACTGAAAGAAAATCCCGCAAAATAAGGAGGGACACCCGATGGAGGAACATCCCCTGGGGGAATGCCTGGAGCGCCTGCACACTACCGAGCTGGGGGCTTTGCGCATCCGAAGGAATTTGAAGCTGGATACCGAAGATGTGGTGGCCTGGTGCAAGGAGAAAATCGTCTCCCCCAGGGCGCTCCTCACCCGGCGGGGAAAGAACTGGTACATCCAAGTGGACAGCTGCGTCATCACCGTCAACGCCGGAAGCTGCACCATCATCACAGCCCACAGAAGGAGGGAATAGGATGGCAAGCCAAAAGGAGATTGCGGCGGCGGCGGGGGTCTCGCTGTCCACCGTCTCCAGGG
>WSMP01000071.1 GCA_013316495.1 Angelakisella sp. | reverse complement strand
TATTTATATTTAATATAGATAAACTGCATGATATGAAAGGAGGAGTGGGAATGGCCGCGCCTAGCGACCCCCAGCTGAACAACAAGTATATGGAATATGTGGTGGCCCTGGCCCAGCACCAGACCGTCAGCGCCGCCGCCGAGGCGATGTTCATCTCCCAGCCGGCCATGAGCCACTTTATCCGCAGCCTGGAAAACCGCCTGGGGGTGAAGCTCTTCAACCGGGTCCGGAACCGGTATATCCCCACCTACGAGGGGGAACGGTATCTCTTCTACGCCCGGCGCATCATCGCCCTGGAAACCCAGATGCGCAACGAATTTGCCGAAATTCGGGTGGCCGGGCACGGGCAGATCCGCCTGGCCCTCCCCACCCTGCGCAGCGCCTACATCCTCCCCAGCCTGGTGCCGGCCTACCGCAGGCTGTACCCCAATGTAAAGCTGGTGACGCTGGAGGCCCATTCCCAGGTGCTGGAAAAGATGCTCCTAAGCGGGGAGGCGGATTTTGCCATCCTCAATTCCCCGGCCAAAAACAGCGACACCACCTCCCTCTTTATCCGCCGGGACGAGATTCTGCTGGCGGTGCCGCCGGATCACCCCCAAATTGCCGGGAGCCAGCGCCGCCCGGACAGCCCCTTTGACACCATTGATATCCGCCTTTTCCGGGAGGACGGCTTCATCCTCCAATATCCGGACCAGCGGACCCGCCAGACCGCCGACCATATCCTGCAGGATGTGGGAATCGTCCCCCATGTGGTGATCCAGACCCGGAGCATCGAATCCGCCCTGAAGATGGTGAGCCAGGGGGTGGGGATCTGCTTTGCCCCGGAAACCTACATCCGCCAGCTGGACCTGTGCCCGCCGCCCCGGTGCTTTTCCCTGGGGAGTCCCCATTCGGTTTACGATTTGTCCCTGGCCTACCTGAAGAACACCTATCTGCCGGTGTATTTCCAGGATTTCATCCAGGTGGTGAAGCAGTCCCTGTAGCAAAAAACGCCCTGCCCCTCCCGCAGCCGGGAAGGACAGAGCGTATTCGGTTGTGCGCGCTACAGAAGCAGGGTAGAATACTGTTCCAGAACCTCCCGGATGCCCTCCACATGGGCAGCGGCCAGCGCCTCCGCCCGCTCCGGATCCCCCTCTCGGAGGGCCTGGCACAGGGCGGCGTGCTCCGCCAGGGACTGCCGGTCCCGTCCAGGGAGCAGGATGGTTTTCAGGTCGAAGCGGCTGATGCGGGCCTTCACCGAGCAAAGCAGCTCCGCTGCGCTGCGGTTGGAGCAGGCGCTGTAAATGACCTGGTGGAGCTGCTGGTTACAGCGGGAATAGCCGCCTAAATCCTTTTGGCCGATGGCCTGTTTCATCTCCTCCAGCAGCTGCTCCAGGGCGTCCAGCTGCCGGGGGGTGATGTGCACCGCCGCGTTCCGCACCACAAAGCGCTCCAGCACCAGGCGCACCTCCAGCAGCTCCAAAACCTCCTGGGGGGTGAAGGCCCGCACGCGGGCGCTTTTGTTTGGCTCGATGGACACCAGCCCCTCTTTTTCCAGGAGCAGGAGGGCTTTTTTGACGGTGGTGCGGCTGGCGCCGAAGTGGGCGCAGAGGCTGGCCTCGGTGAGGGTCTGGGAGGGGAGGTACTCCCCGGAGAGGATGCCTTTGCGCAGGGCCTCCAGGACATCCGGGGTGTTTGAGGCGGAAGCTCCCATAAACGGTCTCCTTTCGGCAAATTGGGTCTGGCAATATCATAGAGCCTTTTCCGGGGGCTGTCAAGGGGCCGCCGGGGAGTGGACAAACACGCCTTTTATGCCAATCTGGGCTGCCGCCCATCCCCGCCTTCTTTTTCTTCTTGCAAAAGAAGAAAAAGAAGCAAAAAGAAGAATGCCAATAAGGTTTCAATAACACAGCAAATTTAATAGGGAAAGCTGTGTGGTTTGGCCACTTCTCTGGGAAGGTCCCTGGGATTCGGAGCCCCGCCAAAAAATTTTCCGGGGGGATTGACGCGCTGCCCTCCCCGGTGTTATAGTTATTGCAGGAAAGATTGTCCTACAATATTGACTACTAATTTGGAGGGTGCTATGAAAGAGCTGATACAGGGGGCCTATGATCTCCACGTCCACAGCGCGCCGGACGTGCTGCCCAGAAAGCTGGATGACCTGGAGATGGGCCGCCGGATTGCCGCCGCCGGTATGGGCGGGTACTGCATCAAGTCCCACTACTTTTGCACCGGGGAGCGGGCGGAGCTGCTCCGGGCGGTCCAGCCGGACTGCGATTTTCTGGGCTCCTTGGTGCTGAACAGCACCGTAGGGGGGCTGAACCCCGCCGCGGTGGAGCTGGCGGCACGGTCGGGGGCGAAGCTCATTTGGATGCCCACCTGCGATTCCGCCTACGAGCGGGAGCATATTTTCGGGGACTCCTGGCCGGAAAAACTGCCTTTCTGGGCCAATATCATCCTGGAGCTGGAGCAAAACCAAATCCAAAATCCCACCATCCGCCTCCTGGAGGAGGGGGCTCTGCGCCAGGAGGTGCTGGAGATTTTGGCCATTGCCCGCAGCCATGATATGGCGGTGGCCACCGGCCATATCTCCCACCAGGAGACCTTTGCCCTGGCCCGCGCCGCCAAGGAGATGGGGCTGCGAAAGCTGATTATCACCCATGTGAACTTCCCCAGCACCTTTTACACCCTGGAGGAGCAGCAGGAGCTGCTGGCCTGCGGGGCCTTCCTGGAGCACTGCTATACCACCTACGCCACCGGGAAGGTGGATTTTGCCGTTATGCTGGAGCAGATCCGCCGCGCCGACCCGGAGCGGGTGTTCATCAGCAGCGATTTGGGGCAGAAGAAGAACGTCTACCCCGACGAGGGAATTTTGGACTTTTCCAAAAGACTGGTGGAAAATGGTTTCACTCCGGAGGCGGTCCACCGGATGAACCGGGAGATTCCCAAATACCTGGCGGGGCGCTAGAAAAAAGCAGGGGCAGGGAAAAAAGCGGCAGGGAGAAAATCCCGCCGCTTTTTTTGCCGTCCGGCAGTTGGCACAAATAGGGATTCGGTTTTTTGGCGCTCTTTCCAGTTTTTTTGTCTGAAGCGGAAAAGGAAAGGAAGAAATTTGTTACAATCTGTCAATAGCGCTTTTTATCTAGTTAGCGTATAATAAGATTGTCAGACAAACATATTGACAGAAAGGAAGTGGTACGGATGTGGAAGACAGAACGCTGGTTCACCAGCCCCTGGAACTTCGCGCCGGATGTGAGGAAGGAGCTGCACTTTTCAGACAGGCTCCAGCTCCATGACGTGACCCTCCGGGACGGGGAGCAGCAGGCGGGGGTGGTTTTCACCTGGGAGGACAAGCTGGCGATTGCCGAAAAGCTGGCGGAGGTGGGGGTCCACCGCATCGAAGCGGGGATGCCCGCCATCTCCCCCTCCGACGAGAAAGCGGTGCGGGAGATTGTGAAGCGAAAGCTGGGCCCGAAGGTCTTTGCCTTTGCCCGGTGCACCAAAAGCGATGTGGACCGGGCCGCCGATTGCGGCGTGGACGGGGTGGTCATCGAGATTCCCTCCAGCCAGCATTTTATTGAAAAGGCCTACGGCTGGAGCCTGGAAAGGGTGGTGGAGCTTTCGGTGGAGGCCACCCGGTACGCGAAAGAGAAGGGCCTTTACACGGTCTTTTTCCCCATCGACGGCAGCCGGGCGGATTTTGATTGGTTTTTAAAGCTCATCGGGACGGTGGCCAGGGAGGGGCACATGGACGCCTTGGGGTGCGTGGATACCATCGGGGTCCTTTCCCCCAGCAGCATCCCCTACGCCATCCGCAGGATGAAGGAGGCGGTGAAAAAGCCCATCGAGGTCCACTTCCACGACGATTTTGGCATGGGCAGCGCCAATACGATACTAGCCCTGGCGGCGGGGGCGGATGTGGCCCACACAACGGTAGCTTCCCTGGGGGAGCGGGCCGGCAACGCTTCCTACGAGGAGGTGGCCCTCACCCTCCTGACCATGTACGGGGTGGACCTGGGGCTGGATTACAGCAAAATCTATGGGACGGCGCAGCTGGTGCGAAAAATCGCCGGCACGGTGGACCGCCCCAACCGGGGCATCACCGGGGAGGGGATTTCCAGCATCGAATCGGGGATTATCGCCGCCTGGTATAAAAACATCTACCAGAAGGAGCCCTTGGAGATTCTCCCCTACCTTTACAGCCTCACCGGCCACCCGGAGACCGAGACGGTTTTGGGGAAGAACAGCGGCATCGCCTCGGTGGAGATGGCTCTGGAGCGCCTGGGGATGGACAGCCAAAACGACGCTCTGAACCGGGAGCTGCTGGAGCGGGTAAAGGAGCTCTCCCTTGGGAAGAAGGGGCTGGTGTCCCTGGAAAAATTTGCAGAGCTGGCGCAGAAAGTGAAGGACCGGAACACATAATACAACAAAGAGGAGGAAGAAAGATGCTGGTAAAAATCGGACAGAAGTTTGAGGTTTGGATTCGCAAGGCCCTGCCGGACCCCCTGGTTATCGCCATTATCCTAACCCTCATTGTCGGCCTTCTGGCCCTGGCCCTTACCCCCACCACCCCCATCCAGGTGGTGGAAAACTGGTCCAAGGGCTTCTGGGAGCTTATCTCCTTTACCATGCAGGTGGCCTTCGGCCTCATCGCCGGGGCCTGCCTGGCCCAGTCCCCAGCGGTGAAACGGGGGATGACCCGCCTGTGCAGCATCCCCAAAAGCGCGGCGGGGGCGGTGCTGATGCTTTCGGTAACCACCCTGGTGCTGTGGTTTGTCAACTGGGGCATCGGCCTCATCGCCGGGGCCTTTCTGGCGAAGGAAACGGCGGTGCAGCTCTCCCGGAAAGGGGCGCCCTACCACCTGCCCCTGCTGGCCGCCGGGGGCTATTCCGGCATCATCACCTACGAAATGGGCCTCACTGGGGCGGTGCCCCTGTGGATTGCCGCTGCCGGCCACACCTTCGAAGCGGACATGGGGGTGGTCCCCCTGGGGGAGACGGTTTTCAGCAGCTTCAATCTCCTTTGCTTTGCGGGGATGCTGGTGCTGGTGCCCCTCTGCCTCATCCTTATGAGCCCCAAGGACAGGGGCAAGCTCATCATGCTGGGCTCCGCCCAGGTGGAGGAAGAGGAGAACCGCCAGGAGGCGGGGCGGACGGTTCGCCGCCGGGACACCTTTGCGGAAAAGGTGGAGAACATGCGCCTTTGCTCATGTGAGATAGAGAAGTAAAAGAAGTGTAAAAAATTTTGCCGTTCCCTGTCCGGCTGACTGCCGGACGGGTCGGGCTTTAGTCGGGCAACTCTACCTTGCCGACAAAAGAGTAATAGATTTCGATTTCCTGTCTGCGGAGCTTCCCCCGGCGTTTCCCGTCAAGGGCTTCCGATTCGTGGATTACGATTTTCTCCACAAACTCCCGTAACAGGGTAGGGGTGAGTTCCTCAAAGCTGGTGTACTTGCGTACTACTTTCATAAACTTCTCGGCGTTCGCCGTGGCTTCCAGTGTCTTTGAAAGCTCGCCCTGCAGAACGGCGGCACGCTCTTTCAGTTCCTTTTGCTCGGCTTCGTAGTCTGCCGAAAGCTCCGTGAAACGCTCGTCCGATATGCGCCCGGTCACGCTGTCCTCATACAGCCGCTTGAAGATAGCGGAGAGTTCCGCAATCCGCTTTTCTGCCGCTTCCAGCTCTTTCTTCTTGGCGGCGTTCCGGCGTTTGCTCCCGTCCTCGGTCTGCTCGGTCAACAGCTTCATAAACCGGGCTTCGTGCTTGGCGGCGTAGCTGGTGACTTTCCGTAGGTTCTCGGTCACTCCGGCGGTCAAGAGGTCGGTACGGATAAAGTGCGCCGTACAGTCTGCCGTGCGTTTCTTGTAGCTGCCGCATATGTAGCAGTCCTGCCGCCGTTTGTCCGTCTGGTATCTCTGCTGGTACATGACGCTGCCGCAATCGGCACAAAAGAGTATGCCGGAGAACAAACCCACTTCATCATAGCGGTTGGGGCGTTTGCGCTGCTTGCGTAGCTCCTGCACACGCTCCCATGTTTCCCGGTCAATGATTGCCTCGTGGTGGTTCTCAAAGATTGCCTGTTTTTCCACGGGGTTCTCTTTGCTTTGCTTCACCTTATAGGACACTTTCTCGGTCTTGAAGTTCACAAGGCAGCCCGTGTATTCCCGGTTTTCAAGGATATGCGCCACGGTGTTTGTCGCCCACCTGCACTCATAGCCGGGGTGGTAACGGCGGGTGCTTCCCGTCCGGCGGTATTCCAGCGTTCCCGGCGTGGGGATTTGCTGCTCGGCAAGCATACGGGCTATCTTGGTCGGACCGTTCCCGGCAAGGCAAAGGCTGTATATCTGCTTTACCACGGGGGCGGCTTCCCCGTCAATGATGAAATTTTCGTCCTCGTCCATGAGGTAGCCATATACGGGCTTGCTTGTGACGGGCTTCCCGCTCATGCCTTTTGACCTCTTGACTGCCTTGATTTTCTTGCTCGTATCCCTCACCAGCCATTCGTTAAAAATGTTACGCAAGGGGGCAAAATCGTTGTCGCCCTGTGCGCTGTCAACGCCGTCATTGATTGCAATGAAACGGACGCCGTTCTGTGGGAAAATCATTTCCGTGTACATTCCCACTTGTAAGTAGTTCCGCCCTAACCTTGACATATCCTTTACGATAACCGTTCCCACAAGCCCCGCTTCAATGTCGGCAAGCATGGACTGGAAGCCGGGTCTTTGGAAATTTGCCCCGGAGAATCCGTCGTCCGTGTACCATTTGAGGTTGGAAAAGCCGTTCTGTTTTGCGTAGGCTTCCAGAATCCGCTTCTGAGAGGTAATATGTAGAGGGTGGTTTCTGCCACCAAATACATATGACTGCGGCTCGTTTGTGGTGAATAGAACTTGCGGTTGTAAGAAAGGAGAAAAACACATCGTATTATCGGTATCCGCTACCGAAAATATCTGAAATGACGGAGGAAAACACTATGGACGAATTGGCACTAAGCATCCATGACGAGGCGAACGGCCTTAATTACATCCTTGTCGGGGACTACTACATCCCGGCTGTCGAACTGCCGGAGGACGATGACCGTTCCATCGGGAAATGGGGGCGGATGCACTGGGCCTATCTGGAGGAAACAAACCCGCTTCTGCTCAACCACCTGATTTTGACGGGCAGACTGCACACCTACCTTGCCAATCTCAACGAGCAGGCGCAGGAGCGCTATCGGCTCATCATCAGGCAGATGGCCGCCGCCGAGGGCGTGACAGAGGACTTGAAACGCCGGTCACGGTGGGAATGGGTCAAGGCCATGAACAGCATTGTGAACCGCGCCGAGGAAAGCATCAAGCGTGAACTGATCTATACATGACCGATACTCCGGCATTTGCGCTGATAAGAAAATGTGAACGCTCCTGAGAGGCTCCCCATATGGGCGGGCCTTTCAGGAGTTTTCTCTTTGCCCTTGCGCTGTCGCTGGATGGCTGATTTGCAGTCTCCTCAAAAATTTTTCCGGCAGGGCTTGACAGAAACGGATGTTGCGGTTACAATAGAGTTCATAATTGAACTGGTATACAACATAAACATATTTGGACTCATTGGCAGATACATAACCGACTGCGGAGAAAATCCGCGGGCGGTTTTTTGTATCTGCTTTTCCTTTCTCATACATAACCAAAAATCCAGAAGCAGAAAGGTGGTGTGACTGACAACTGAATGACCGTCCGAGCAGCTATCATGCCAGCGAAGTATGCCATGACCGAAAGCGAGCATACCGAGGGTGAGACACAACGGCACAGCACCAACAAAGGGATTTGCCTGTCAGGAACTGCTTCGGGGAAACGGCTTCCCATATCAGAAATTACTATTTTGGATTTCAATGATATGAGAAAGGACACTATGGCGAAAAACAACGAAAATCAAAATTATCAGTATATGACCCGGCGTATCGGCTCCACCACCTACAAGGTAAAGGTGGTCTTTTCCGACAACGGCGGCGAGACGCTGGAGGAAAAAATTCTGCGGATGATTCGAAATGAGGGGCTGCAAAACAGCGGGGAACGTGGTACAATGGATGCACCACAAATGAGCCGTCAGTCTGAAAGGAGCGCGTCATGAGCGCAAGACAGACTGAGGAAAAGATCACGGCTTTATACGAGAGACTCTCTCGTGACGATGAATCCGCTGGGGACAGTAATTCAATCGTAAATCAGAAAAAATACCTGGAAGGCTACGCCGCCCAGCATAGCTTTTCCAATATCGTCCACTACACCGATGACGGATGGTCGGGCGGCAACTTCGACAGACCGGCGTGGAAACGGCTGGTGGCCGACATTGAGGCCGGAAAAGTGGCTCTGGTACTCACAAAGGACATGAGCAGAATTGGCAGAGATTACCTC
>WSMP01000070.1 GCA_013316495.1 Angelakisella sp. | reverse complement strand
ATTGTTAAGTTATTAACATATCAAGCTCGCGTCTTCCCCCTAGGGGGAAACGCGGCAGCGGTCATGAAAAGGAGGAGCTGACACGATGTCTGCAAAAAAAGAAAGCCAAGCCGCACCCCAGGTGAATGTCCAGGAGATGATTGACGGCCTTGCCGCAAAGGCAAAAGCCGCCCTGGAGGAATACATGGCCCTGAGCCAGGAGCAGGTGGACGAAATCGCCCACGCCATGGCCCTGGCCGGTCTGGATAACCACACCCGCCTTGCCAAGCTGGCGGTGGAGGAAACCGGACGAGGCGTTTATGAAGATAAAATCATCAAAAATCTTTTTGCCACCGAGTATATCTGGCATGATATCAAAAGCCAGAAAACGGTGGGCATCATTGAGGACGACGAACTTTCCGGCATCGTGCAGATTGCCGAGCCGGTGGGCATTGTGGCCGGCGTCACCCCGGTGACCAACCCCACCTCCACCACCATGTTTAAGGCGATGATTGCCGCCAAGGCCCGGTGCCCCATCATCTTCGGCTTCCACCCCAGCGCCCAGCAGTGCTCCGCCGAGGCCGCCCGCATCGTCCGGGACGCCGCTGTGGCTGCTGGCGCCCCCAAGGACTGCGTCCAGTGGATTGAAATCCCCTCCATGGACGCCACCAACGCCCTGATGAACCACCCCGAGGTGGCTTTGGTGCTGGCTACCGGCGGCGCCGGGATGGTCCGGGCCGCCTACTCCACCGGCAAGCCGGCCCTGGGCGTTGGCCCCGGCAACGTCCCCTGCTACATCCACGCTTCCGCCAATCTCCCCCAGGCCTGCAACGACCTCATCCTCTCCAAAACCTTTGATAACGGCATGATCTGCGCCTCCGAACAGGCCGTCATCGTAGACAAGGAGCTGGCCCCCCGCTTTGAGGCCATTATGAAGGAGAACCGCTGCTATTTTGTCACCGGCGAGGAGGAAAAGAAGCTCATCGACTACGCCTTCCCGGAGGAAAAGGGCCGTTCTCTCAACGCCGCAGTGGTGGGCAAAACCGCCTTCTGGATTGCCCAGCAGGCAGGTTTCACCGTCCCGGAGGACACCAAAATTCTTATTGGCAAAATCCCCGATGTAGGCCCGGAACACCCCCTCTCCAAAGAGAAGCTCTCCCCCATCCTGGCCTATATTGTGGTGAAGGATAAGGAGCAGGGCTTCCAGATGGCCGCCAAGATGCTCCAGAACGGCGGTTTGGATCACTCCGCCGCCATCCACGCCACCGATCCGGATGTCATCACCCAGTACGGCCAGCGGATGGAAGTGGGCCGCATCATCGTCAATTCCCCCTCCTCCCAGGGGGGCATCGGGGATATCTACAACGAAAACACCCCCTCCCTCACCCTGGGCTGCGGCTCCTTTGGCAAGAACTCCACCACCTCCAATGTTTCCGCCCAGAACCTTGTGAATATCAAGCGGATTGCCAAAAGGAGGGTCAATATGCAGTGGTTCAAAATTCCGCCCAAAATCTACTTTGAGTATAATTCCATCCAGTATTTAGAGAAAATGCCAAATATCAGCCGCGCCTTCATCGTCACTGACGAGACGATGGTAAAGCTGGGCAACATCGACAAGGTGCTTTGGTATCTGCGCAAGCGCTCCACCTACTGCCACGCCGAAATCTTCGCCGAGGTGGAGCCGGATCCCTCGGTGGACACCATCATGCGGGGGGTGGAGGCGATGAACCACTTCCAGCCCGATGTTATCATCGCCCTGGGGGGCGGCTCCGCCATGGACGCCGCCAAGGGGATGTGGATGTTCTACGAGCACCCGGACATTTCCTTCTCCGGCATGAAGCAGAAGTTCTTTGATATCCGCAAGCGCGCCTACCACTTCCCGGAGCTGGGCAAAAAGGCCAAGCTGGTCTGCATCCCCACCACCTCCGGCACCGGCTCGGAGGTCACCTCCTTCGCCGTTATCACCGATAAGAAAAACAACATCAAGTACCCCCTGGCGGATTACGAGCTGACCCCCGATGTAGCCATTGTGGATCCCCAGTTCGTCATGTCGGTGCCCAAGGCGGTCACCGCCGATACCGGTATGGATGTCCTCACCCACGCCATCGAGGCCTATGTCTCGGTGCTGGCCTCGGACTACACCGACGGTCTGGCCCTTCACGCCATCCGCATGGTCTTTAAGTACCTGAAGCGGGCCTACGACAACGGCGCCGACAAGGAGGCCAGGGAGCGGATGCACAACGCCTCCTGCATCGCCGGTATGGCCTTCACCAACGCTTTCCTGGGGATTAACCACTCCCTGGCCCACAAGCTGGGTTCTGCCTACCACATCCCCCACGGCCGGGCCAACGCCATCCTGCTGCCCTATGTCATCGCTTACAACGCCCAGCGCCCCACCAAGTTCGCCACCTGGCCCAAGTACGAGCACTTCATCGCCGATAAGCGCTACGCCGAGATTGCCGAGGCCCTGGGCCTGCCCTGCTCCACCACTGAAGAGGGGGTGCAGAGCCTCATCAAGGCCATCACCGACCTCCAGGATTCCATGAACGTCCCCCGCTCCATCCAGAGCCAGGGCATCGCTGAAAAGGTGTTTATGGAGAACCTGGACGAGGTGGCCGACGAGGCCCATGCCGACCAGTGCACCCCCGCCAACCCCCGGTATCCTCTCATCAGCGAGCTGAAGGAAATCCTGGTCCAGGCCTACTACGGCCCGGAGGGAAAATAAGTCCCCTGCTAGCTAGACAAAAAGCCCCCGTACGGGGGCTTTTTCCGCCTGGAATTTTCAGGGAGTTTAGAGCCTAATCACCATCAGGCTGGCCAGGGTATCCCCTTCTGCGGCAGCGGCGATGGAAAAGCCCTTGTCGGATTGGAGGGTCAGCTGGGCGGGCTCCTCCAGGTTCAGGATGACCTGCCCGGCGGCGGTAAAGGGCTGGCCGGGGTTTTCCTTATCCACATGGCAGACCGAGCCGGGGAGGCACTGCTCCCCCAGGTGGAGGGAAAGGACGGTGGAAAGGCGGGCGGCCACCGGGAACAGCACCAGGTAGCGGATGCAGTAGACCCCCGGCTGGAGGAGCTTCACCGTCCCATCCTGGCACTGGACCCCCAAGCTCTGCACCGCAGGGACAAAGGGAACCGGACCGCCCCCAAAGGGGACTGTGAGGGCATCCGCCTGGTAAAGCATGGCGAACTGGGGCGCGCTTCCAGTACCGCCCCCCGGTCCAGGAGGTCCCATTGGCCCCGGTTCCCCCTGGGGACCGCGTTCCCCTGCGGGGCCCGGCTCTCCCTGGGGACCACGTTCCCCTGCAGGGCCCGGCTCTCCCTGGGGACCACGTTCCCCTGCAGGGCCCGGCTCTCCCTGGGGACCACGTTCCCCTGCAGGGCCCGGTTCTCCCTGGGGACCACGTTCCCCCGCAGGGCCCGGTTCTCCTTGGGGACCTTGTTCACCCGCAGGGCCTCGGTTTCCGGCGGGTCCCATCAGACCCATGGGTCCCATCGGCCCAGCTTCACCTTGGGGACCGGGAAGCCCCATCGGCCCCGGCTCTCCAGGCTCCCCCTGGGGGCCAGGGCATCCCATCCGGCCCTGTGGTCCGGGAGGCCCCATCCGGCCCTGGGGACCCATCGGCCCGCGGGGTCCGGGAGGGCCGGGGGGACAGCAGGGATAATATTGACGGTTCATAAGGAAACGCCCCTTTCTCTCTTGTGATGCTTTTGGTTCTTGCCCCATCCTATGCAAAAGAGCAAAAAGGGTGCAAAAGAGGCGGTAAAAAGCCCCAAAACAGGGGCTTCTTTGGTTTATGGAAAAAGATATCAGTATACGTGACAGGCTCTATGTTGTCCTTTGGCGGCCGGACCGGGACAATCTATCCTCCCTGTGATTTTTCACGATATTTTCCCCGTCCGTGCAGAGATGTTCTGCACCGCCGCCCCATATTTCCCTTGCTTTTTGGCGAGAAAGTGGTATTGTATTCTTGATAAAATATTAATTTGGAAAGGTCGCTGTCACCATGCAAAATACCCTTCTCTGTATCTCCCTGGCCCTGATTGCAGGGCTGCTGATGACCCGCCCCGCTAAACGGGTGGGGCTGCCCGCTGTCACTGCTTACCTGCTTACCGGCCTGCTGCTGGGACCCTACTGCCTGGGGCGGCTGGGGCTGGGGGGAATTGGCTTTCACACCATGGCGGATGTGGCCGGCTTCAGCATCATCCCGGATGTGGCCCTGGGCTTCATCGCCTTTACCATCGGCAACGAGTTCCGCCTTTCCGACCTGCGCAGCATGGGGCGGCAGGCCATTACGGTGGGGATTCTCCAGGCGGTGGTGACTACCGTTGCGGTGGACGCCGCCCTTATTGCGCTCCACTTTCTTTTCCCGGCGGCTATCTCTATTCCCTCCGCCATCACCCTGGGAGCTATTGCCGCCGCCACCGCCCCTGCCGCCACCCTGATGGTGGTGCGCCAGTACCGGGCGGACGGCCCCCTCACCCGGCTGCTGCTGATGGTGGTAGCCATTGACGACGCGGTGGGGCTTGTGCTCTTTTCCGCCTCCTTCGGGGTGGCCCACGCCCTGGAGCAAGGGGGCATCAGCATCATCACTGTGGTGGTGGAGCCCCTGCTGGAAATTCTCCTTTCCCTCCTCCTGGGGGCAGGGGCTGGCTACGTTCTGGACTGGAGCGAGCGGTATTTTCACTCCCGCGGGAACCGCATCTCCGTCTCGGTGGCCTTTGTGCTGCTGACGGTGGGCCTTTCCTCGGTGGAGTTCCAGCTGGGGCCGGTGCACTGCGGCTTCTCCCTCCTGCTTGTCTGCATGATGACCGGTACCGTTTTCTGCAACATCTGCCAAACCTCCGGGGCGCTGATGGAGCGGCTGGACCGGTGGACCACCCCGCTTTCCATCCTTTTCTTCATCCTTTCCGGCGCGGAGCTGGATCTTCAAATCCTGGGGAACCCCATGGTGCTGCTCATTGGGGCGGTGTACATCGCCGCCCGGTCCGCAGGAAAAATCTTTGGGGCCCAGATGAGCTGCGCCCTCACCGGCTGCGGGGAGCAGATTCAAAAGCACCTGGGCATCACCCTGCTGCCCCAGGCCGGAGTGGCTTTGGGGATGGCCCTCACTGCCTCCAACCTCTCCGATGGGGTGATGGTGCGCAACGTGGTGCTTTTCTCTGTATTGGTGTACGAGATGGTGGGACCCACCCTCACCAAAATCGCCCTGGCCGCCGCCGGGGAGATTCACCCTGACGAGCTGAAGCCGGAACCCTCCAAGGGCTGAACTATCCTCTTTTTCTTCTTGCAAAAGAAGAAAAAGAGGCAAAAAGAAGAATGGCGGGGCGCTTCCGAAGTCGCGCCCTAACTAGAAGGACCGGGGTCTCTGCCCCGGTCCTTGCCCTTGCGTAGGGCGTATAAATATCTTGTGTCTTTGTTCTTGCGCTTTTGTATTGGTGATTTTGGCCGCTTTTCTTTTTGCTTCTTTTTCTTTTCTCGTGAAAAGAAAAAGAAGGCGGGGCGGCAGCCCAATCAGGGCCTTTGTCAGCCCCGCTTTTCTTCTGTCAGGGTCAGCTGCCCGTTTTGGCAGTCCACGGTCAGGCAGGTGCCGGGGGCCAAATCCTCGGCAATCATCTTCCGGGCCACCATGGTCTCCACCTGGGACTGCAAAAAGCGCTTCAGGGGACGGGCGCCGTAAATGGGGTCGTAGCCCGCCTCCACTACATAGTCCCTGGCGGCGGGAGTCATTCTAAGCTCCAGCTGCTTTTCCCGCAGCCGCTCCCGCAAATCCTCCATCAGCAGATCCACCACCCCGGTGATTTCCCCTCTGGTAAGGGGCTTATAGAAGACCACCTCATCCAACCGGTTGAGGAACTCCGGGCGGAAGCTCTGCTTTAGGAGCTGTTCCACCTGGGCGCGGGCGGCGGGGCTGATTTGGCAGTCCTCCCCAATGCCCTCCAGTATAAACTGGCTTCCCAGGTTGGAGGTGAGAATGATGATGGTGTTTTTAAAGTCCACTGTCCGCCCCTGGCTATCGGTGATGCGGCCGTCGTCCAGCACCTGGAGAAGGACATTGAAGACGTCCGGGTGGGCCTTTTCAATCTCGTCAAAGAGGACGACGCTGTAGGGACGGCGGCGCACCGCCTCGGTGAGCTGGCCCCCTTCCTCATAGCCCACATATCCCGGAGGCGCCCCAATGAGGCGGCTCACCGAGTATTTCTCCATGTACTCGGACATATCAATGCGGACCATGTTCTTTTCATCGTCGAAGAGGGCCTGGGCCAGGGCCTTGGCAAGCTCGGTCTTGCCCACGCCGGTGGGCCCCAGGAAAAGGAAGGAGCCGATGGGCCGTCCGGGGTCCTGGATGCCGGCCCGGCTGCGGAGGATGGCTTCGGTGACCTTTTTCACCGCCTCGTCCTGGCCGATAACCCGCTGGTGCAGGATGTCCTCCATCCGCAGCAGCTTTTCCCGCTCCCCCTCCATCAGGCGGCTGACGGGGATGTGGGTCCAGCGGCCCACGATTTTAGCAATCTCCTCATCGGTGACCTTATCCCGCAGGAGGCGGGTCCCGTTGTTTCCTCGCTGGCTGGCCTCCGCCTTCTCTTCCTCCTCCGCCAGGCGCTTTTGGAGCTCCGGCAGGCGGCCGTATTTCAGCTCGGCGGCCCGATTGAGGTCGTACTCCCGCTGGGCCTTTTCAATATCCGCGTTCACCGCCTCCAGCTCCTCCCGCAGCTTCTGGACGCTTTGGATGGCGGTTTTTTCATTCTCCCACCGGGCCTTCATCGCCGCAAACTGGGCCCGCATATCCGCCAGCTCCTTTTGAAGCTCCAGGAGATGCTCCTGGGAGAGCTTGTCACTTTCCTTCTTCAGGGCGGTCTCCTCAATCTCATGCTGCATGATGCGGCGGTTGATCTCGTCCAGCTCGGTGGGCATGGAATCCATCTCGGTGCGGACCATGGCGCAGGATTCGTCGATGAGGTCGATGGCCTTATCCGGCAGAAAGCGGTCGCTGATGTACCGGTCCGAGAGGACGGCGGCGGTGATGAGGGCCTGGTCGGTAATCTTCACCCCGTGGTACACCTCGTACCGCTCCTTGAGGCCCCGGAGGATGGAGATGGTGTCCTCCACCGTAGGCTCCGAAACCAGCACCGGCTGGAACCGCCGCTCCAGGGCGGCGTCCTTTTCGATGTACTGGCGGTATTCGTTGAGGGTGGTGGCCCCGATGCAGTGGAGCTCCCCACGGGCCAGCAGAGGCTTTAAAAGATTCCCGGCGTCCATGCTTCCCTCGGTCTTGCCTGCTCCCACAATGGTGTGGAGCTCGTCAATGAAAAGGATGATCCGCCCCTCGCTCTTTTTGATTTCGGTGAGGACGGCCTTTAACCGTTCCTCGAACTCCCCCCGGAACTTGGCTCCGGCGATGAGGGCCCCCATATCCAGGCTGAAGATCTTCCGGTCCCGGAGGTTCTGGGGCACATCCCCCGCCACAATGCGCAGGGCCAATCCCTCGGCGATGGCGGTTTTGCCCACCCCCGGCTCCCCAATAAGCACCGGGTTGTTTTTGGTTTTGCGGCTAAGGATGCGGATGACATTGCGAATCTCGTTATCCCGGCCAATAACCGGGTCCAGCTTATGGTTTTTCGCCAGCTCCACCAGGTCCTGGCCGTATTTGGCCAATACATCGTAGGTATCCTCCGGGCTGTCGGTGGTCACCCGCTGGCTTCCCCGGACGGCGGCCAGGGCGGTGAGGAACCGTTCCCTGGTGAGGCCGAAGCCCTTAAAGAGGCGCTCCACCCCGGATTCCGGGCTTTGGAGCAGAGCCAAAAACAGGTGCTCCACCGAGACAAAATCGTCCTTCATCCCAGCGGCCTGGCTCTCCGCGTCAATGAGGTTTTGGTCCACCTGGCGGGAGACATAGACCTTCCCCGGTTCCCGCCCGCTGCCACTGACTGCGGGAAGCGCGGCCATCAGGGCCGTGGCCTCCCGAATGAAAGTTTCCCCATCCAGACCCATACGGGTGAGGAGCTGGGGAATCAGCCCCCCTTCCTGGGTAAGCAGCGCGCAAAGGAGATGGGGCTGCTCAATCTGCATATTCCCTTGCTCCAGGGCAAGGTCCTGGGCCAGCCGGACGGCCTCCAGGGATTTTTGGGTGTACTTCTGTGCATTCATATCCTTCTGACCTCCCATTTTTAAAAATCCGATGTGCCAGATTTCTCTAAGCAATTTTTATTGTAACACCAAAATTAGCACTCGTCAATATAGAGTGCTAACAGTTTTCAGATTCTTCACAAATACGGGAAGGTGCTCCAGAACAGCCCAGCCGCCCCTCCTATCTCCAGCAGCAGAAGGAGCTGCTGTCCGGTGGCCTCCCCTTCCCCCTCTATCCCGGAAAGAACCCCAGCCAGGGGAAAACCTGCCAGCAC
>WSMP01000069.1 GCA_013316495.1 Angelakisella sp. | reverse complement strand
CCCTGGAGCCGCTCACCTCCTCCCCCCTGGCCGCCTCCGGAGCCTCCTCCCTGGGGAGCGAGGGAAGCGCCCCGGAGGAGCCGCCCCCGGCGGACGGCAGCGCGGGGGAGAGCGCCCAGCCCCCGGCGGAGGGGGAGTCCTCCCAGGACCCTGGCAGCGGGGACGCCGCCCAGGACCCCCAGGTGGCGGAGGGGGAGTGGCTGGCCTCCAGCTACTTTGACGACGCCCTCTTTGTGGGGGATTCCATCACCGAGGGCATCAAGCTCTACGACGTGATGAACAATGCCACCGTCCTTTCCAGCACCGGGGTGAACCTGGACAGCCTCTATACAAAGGCTGCCATCACCCTGGCGGACGGCAGCAAGGTACCCATCCTGGAGGCCAGCAAAAGCTACTCCCCCGGAAAAATCTACCTGATGATGGGGGTGAACAGCCTCCTTTCCGACGAGGAGAGCTTCCGCGCCGCCTACGCGCGGGTGGTGGACACCCTGGTCTCCCAGCACCCGGACGCTGTCTTTTACATCCAGTCCATCCTGCCGGTGACGGCGAACTACGAAAAGCGCCAGAACGCCGTGGCGGATAACGCCAAAATTGACCGGTATAACGCCATCCTCAAGGAGCTGGCGGCGGAAAAGCAGGTTTACTACCTGGATGTGGCGGAGGCCTTCAAGGACGCTGACGGCTGCCTCCCGGACAGCGCCAGCCCCAAGGACGGCATCCATTTCGGCTCCTCCTGGTACCGGAAGTGGTTCGACTACCTGCGGACCCACGGCGTGGAGGAATGAGCAAAGAGTCCCTGGCCGGGAAGGCCCAGGGAAGACATTAAAGAAGTGAGGTTTTACAGAAGATGAAACGGTTTACAGCGCTTTTGCTTGCAGCATTTCTGCTCCTTTCCCTGGCCGCCTGCGGCGGCTCCGACGGCAGGACGGCGGACCCCAAGACCCTGGCGGACGATATGCTGGCCGCCCTGAAGGCCCAGGGGGAGACCATGGAGGTAACCGGGGACACGGCGGAAAACTACTACGCCATGGGGGATATGGTGAAGGATTACCGCATCTACCTCAGCACCATGTACATCGGCGAGGAGGTGGCGGTGTTCCGCCTGGCGGAGGGCAAGAAGGCCGACGATGTGAAGGCCATGTGCCAGCAGCGCATCCAGGACCTGAAGGACAGCTTTGACGGCTACCTGCCGGAGGAATACGCCGCGGTGGAGGAAAACGCCGTGGTGCTGGCCTCCGGGGATGTGGTGGCCATGGTCACCGGCACCAAGGAGGGCGTGGCGGCGGCCAAGGAGGTCTTTGAAAAGGCCCTGGGCTAAGAGCCGGTCTCCCCTCTGCTGGCGGGGCCTTGTTTTAATGGATAAGCTGGAACGAAAGAAGGAGGCGGTCCGATGCTGACGGAAAGCGTCATCCTAGCCCTGATGGTGGTGGTGATGTGGTACTTTACCCTGCGCAGCGGGCGGCGGGGGATAGCCTTTGCCCTTCTGCCCCTGCTGGTGGTTCCCTGCGCCAACGTGATAGCCGCGGCTTTGGCGCCCCGGCTGGACCTGCTTAGCGACGCCCTGGGGGCCAGGCACTGGCAGGTGCTTTTTGTGCTGGGGGCGCTGGTGGTCACCATGGCTTTGGTGGGGGCCATCTCCCGGAACATTCGCCGCAAGGGTCCCCGCCGGGCGTATCTTTTTGTATGCGGCGGTTTCAGCCTGCTTTTCTCCTTCCTCATCCTGGTGGATGTCCTCCCCAGTCTTTAGGTACAGGGTATTTTTCTGGGGGTTACCTCTTGTGGCGCAAATGCCATTCGCCTGCCCGGCGGGGGCTGTTCTCTAGGGTCTCGTTCCTGGGTATTGCTTGTGGGTAGGTCCACTCCCATTCGCCTGCCCGGCGGGGGGTTCCTTTCTGGTCCGCCAGAAAGGAACCAAAGAGCGGCCTAAGGGGCTGACCGCCCCTTAGGTATCCCCGCTCCGGCACACAGGCGTCGGGCGCTGCACAGCACACCCAGGGACCGCCGCCTTCACTGGCGTAGGACAGTAGCACCAAGCAAAGGCGGTCTCCACGAAAGCCAACCAGCCTACCCCGGCTGTAGCATTGCGGCGGGTGAGCGGTAGGGGTAAGGTTTCCGCCCCCGCTTACCTTGCGTAGCCTTAGCCGCGCCCGCCGCTCGGTGGCCGTGTTCGGGGCCTCCGGCGGAGCCGCTTGTGGCGGCAATGCCGCCGCTCCGCGGCGGGACTGCCAGTGCATTGGCAGTAGGAATTTTAACGATGTAACGGCCCCTGTGGGGCCGGTGGGGAGCCTAGGAACACAGGTATATCCCCCACGCTCTATTTCTGCAAATCAAAACCGGAGCCGTCTCCGGTTTTTTCTGTCTGAAAAATTTTTTCAGAAAAATCCCTGTATTTTGAAGCCGCAAAAGGGGGAACCTCGTCTAAGTATACGAAGGACGTTGCAGAGACTGGCCGAAAAAAGACCCCCGTGAACTATCCGGCCGGCTCCCATAGGGTGGTGATGGACAGCGGGATGACAAACGAACAGTTTGGCACGGTGGTGGAGCAGTACCAGAAGCTGGTGTACACCATCTGCTACCAAATGGTCCGGGACCACTTTGAGGCGCAGAACCTCTGCCAGGAAACCTTCCTTTCCGCCTATACCCACATCGACCGGTGCCGGGAGGAGGACATGAAGCCCTGGCTCTGCCGCATCGCTGCCAACAAGGCCAAGGACCACCTGAAAAGCGCCTATGTCCGCCGGGTCCAGCTGGCAAGGGAGGACCAGGAGGGGATGGAAAGCGGCCCAGGCCCGGCGGCCCCGGACCTGGAAAGCGCCCCTGACGACCTTTACATCGTCAGCGAAGGGGCGGAGAACATCCGGGCCATCATCCGCTCCCTCCACGAGCCCTACCTGAAGGTTTCGGTACTGTACTTCCTGGAGGAAAAGAGCGTTGATGAAATCGCACAAGCCCTGGGGCGGCCCCGGAAAACGGTGCAAACCCAGTTGTACCGGGCAAAGCTGACCCTGCAAAAAATTATCAAGGAGGGAGCGCGGCCATGAGAGAACCGGAAGAAAGGCTCCTGTTTGACGACGAGACCGGGTGTCTCACAACCTTTGGCCTGGAAAGCCTGGTGGAAGGCTCCCTGGGGGAGCTGGAGCGGCTGGAGGTCTCGGAACACCTGGCCTACTGCGACCTGTGCGTGGAGCGGTACACCGCCCTGCTGGCGGAGGAGACTCTGCTGGAGGCTCCGGAGCTGATGCGCCAGGGGGTGCTTGCCGCGGTGCGCAAGCGGGCGGTGAAGGTCTTTGTAAACCGCTACTTCCACATGGCGGTGGCCGCCAGCCTCACCCTGGTGCTGTGGAGCACCGGCGTCTTTAGCACCATCCGGGATATTCCCTTGGCCCCTCCGCGGGCGGAGCCGGAAAAGGACACGGTATCCATCAGCCAGCGCCTGGAAAATTTCACCGACGAGGTAAACGACGGACTATACGGCCTTATGGACCAGCTGCGGGCCATTGATTTGAGAGGAGCGATTCGCCATGAGAAAGAGTAGACTGTTCAGCCTCCTGTGCGCCTTTTGGCCCGGCGCCGGGGAGATGTACCTGGGCCTGATGAAGCGGGGTATAGGAATTATGATCCTCTTTTGGTTCGCCCTTGCCATCGGCGCCACCATGTTCCCCTGGATTATCTTTATCATGCCGGTGCTGTGGTTCTATTCCTTCTTTGATACCCTTACCCTGCGCAACCTGGATTACTACGCCCTCACCGAGCTTCAGGAGCGGGACGAGTTTTTCTTCCAGGAGCTGCTGGGGGGACGGTTCACCCTGGGGGATATGGTGGGAAAATACCACGTGGCCTTGGGGATAGGGCTTATCTGCGCCGGGCTTCTCAGCATCTATAACCGGCTGCTTCACTGGTTCTGGCGCAACGACATCCTCCCCCTGTGGCTGGCGGATTTCCTGGATTACCTGCCCAGCCTGCTCCTCTCCTTCGCCGTCATCGCCCTGGGGGTGTGGCTGGTGCGGGGCAAGCGGATGCCCGCCGACAGGGTGGAGGACTACCCCCAGTACGGGGAGCGGGAGGACAGCAGAAAGGAGAAGCGCCATGACAAACGATCTGCTTGAGCGGGAGGAGGGGCTCCCCATCCCGGAGGAGGGAACAGCCCAGCCGGAGGATATGAATGCACGCCAACCCGATGATAGCCCCCAGGGGGAGGGTCCCTCGGAGGAAGCGGCCCGGATGGAAACCAGCCAGCTCCCCCAGGAGGAGAGTTCCCCGGAAGAGGAAAAAGTCCAGCCGGAGATTTCCGGCGGGCCGGAAACCAGTGAGGCCCCCCAGGAGGGCGAAAGCGCCCCGGAGGCCCAGGAGGAGAAGACCGTCTTTGCCCCCTCGGTGTGGGAGCAGCGCTCCGCCCGCAAGGCCCAGGCCCAAACCCGGCAGGAGGAGGCCCAGGCCCGCAGGGCCCAGCAGGAAACCCAGCGCCAGGATAAGGCCGCCCAGCGGGAGGCCCAGAAGCTGGAGCTGAAGCTGCTCCAGGAGCAGCGCCGGGCCGAAGAGGAACAGCGCCGCCAGGAGCGCAGGCACCAGGACGAGGAGCGCCGTCAGGAGCAAAAGCGCCGGGCCGAGGAGGAGCGGCTGCTGCGCCGGGAGGAAAAGGCAAAGCAGAAGACGGTGCGCCGGGTGGGGACCATGACCCTGGGGGTCTCCCTTATCCTCATCGGGGTGGCTATCCTGCTGTACATGATGAACCCCTCCTTCGATATCCGCATCATCTCCTACCTGGCCCCCCTCATCCTCATCAGCCTGGGGGTGGAGGTGCTGATTCGGTACTTCTTCAGCAAGGACCGCACCTACAAGTACGACTTTGCCAGCGGGCTCATCTGCATCTTTTTGGTGATGGGGAGCTTCTGCGTGGCCCTGGTGCCCTACGCCATGTACTACATCAGCCCGGAGCGGTTCACCAGCGAGGCGGAGCTCCTCCAGGCGGAGCGGGAGAAGCTCTATAACGCCTTCAAGGGGGACCAGCGGGTGGAGGTCTTCTATGTAAACGGCGGCGTGGACTACGGCCCCGTGTTCTACCAAAAGGCTCCTGATGGCCGGTACGTCTATGAACTAAGCTATCTGCGCACCCGCGTCCACCTGCTGGACGGTTACGCCAGCCAGGAGGAGTTCGCCCAGGTCTGCCGGGAGCTGCTGAGTAAGATGGAAGCCCAAGGGATTTACACGGAAAACTTCGGCATCACCTTTGAATCCAGGGAGAACGACGAGAGGGTCTATTACGCCCTGGATATCGACAACCGCCTGAAGCTGGAGATGGACGTCCAGAACCTGGTGAAGCTGGTGGACACCATCTACACCCAGCCGAACCTGGAAAATGGCTGGCTGCCCAACGGGTACGATGAAATTGCCGCAAATTGGGGCAGCCTCTACGCCGACCACTTTGCCGACCTGGTGGAAAACTACAGCGACGAATCGCGGAACATTTACTACAGCCTGCTGATGAATGAGGCCCGGCCGGACCTGGCGGAGAACTACTACCAGGAGCTCACCGCCGGCGGAGAGGGCCCCATCGTGCCCCCGGAGGAGCAGGTGGAAGGGGAGGAGACCCCTTCGGACCAGGAGGAACCCCCGGCGCCGGAAAATAGCGATGCTCCCGCCGGGGAGGATAATCCCGCCGGGGACGCAGAGCAGAGCGAGAGCTAAACCTTCCAGCAGAAAAAAGAAGGCAGCCGAAGATTTTCTTTGGCTGCCTTTTGCTGCGGGTATATTTAAAGGTCCCCTCTCCATACTAAGGGGTGTAGTAAGAGCCTATACAGGATCTCCCGGTGCGCCGAATAGGCAGGGATTTTTGCGTCCTGCAAGGCAAAAAACCGCAGGAATACTTACTGTATTGCAAGGGTTTTTAACGCCGCAGGGCACAAAAAGGCCTGTCGAGGCGGTGTGCAGGGAGATCTTGGATAGGCTCTAGGAGAGGGGGCTTGGGGATGCTGGAAAAACTGGCGCTGCTGCTGGCCATTGCCGGCGGCATCAACTGGGGGCTGGTGGGCCTCCTTCAGCTGGACCTGGTGAGCCTATACCTGGGGGGAGGGGCCACCACCGCCGGCCGCGCCGCCTACATCCTGGCGGCCATGGGGGGGATTGGCTGCCTGCCGCTGCTGTTTCGGAAGAAGTAAAGCCAATGGGGAGATGTTTTGATTTTCCAGCGGTTTCGCTCCACTTGATTGACAAAAGCGAAAAAAACGCATATAATATAATTGCAGGCAAGATTGCGCTGTACACCCGTGTAACCGAATTAACGTTTAAGTGTCATGTGCTGGCACCGGCCACGGGGAAGCCGCCGAAAGGCGGTTTTTTTTTAAGGAGATCAAAATGGATTTATTTGTATATTCTGATGAGTCCGGAGTTTTTGACAAGATTCACAATGATATTTTTGTGTATGGTGGGTTAATCCTTTTTGACGGATGCCAAGTAGAAGAATATACAAGAAGGTATCTTGCAGCGGAAAGAGCAATTCGCCAATCAATAGATACTTCTACAGGTGACTGTAAGTATTCAAATGATGAGGAGCTTAAAGCTTGTACAATAACAAACATAGAGAAAGGAAAACTTTTTCGTTCACTCAATAACGCTTTTTCCTTTGGCATAATTATAAATCAAAAAAGAATACTTGATCAAATTTTTAGGGATAAGAAGTCTAAGCAGAGATACCTTGATTATGCGTATAAAATAGGTTTAAAGCGAGCCTTACAGACTTTAATTACCAGAGGGATAGTTCAAATTGACAATGTAAAGAATATACATATTTTTTGCGATGAGCATACAACTGCAACAAATGGCCGGTATGAATTGCGTGAGGCCTTGGAGCAGGAGTTCAAAAGTGGAACCTACAATTATAATTATGCCCAGTTTTTTCCCCCGATTTTTCCCGAAATGGGAAAATTGAGTTTGCATTTTTGCAATTCTAGTATAGTACCACTTATAAGAGCTGCGGATATTGTAGCAAACCGCATTTATTTTCACGGGCTTAATAGCGATGGGGGGAAATTATCCAAGATTTCTCTTACATTGCTTCCGTAAGATTCAAGCCCCCGCTCCAAAGTCTTGGAGCGGGGGCTTGCGGTTTTGTGGAAAGGCTGCTTACTTCAGGCCGGAAAGCTCCACCGTGTCCCTGGCGATGAGAATTTCCTCGTTGGTGGGGATGACCCAAACGTCCACCTTGGCGCCGGGGATGGAAATGCGGGCCTCGCTGCGGGTGTTGTTGGCCTTCTCGTCGATGGTAAGGCCCATGTACTCCATATCGGAGCAGATGGCGGCCCGGATGGCGGCGTCGTTTTCACCAATGCCGCCGGTGAAGACCAGGGCGTCGATGCCGCCCATACCGGCCGCATAGCCGCCGATGACCTTCTTCACCTGGTAGATGAGCATATCCAGGGTCAGCTGGGCGCGGGGGTTGCCGGCAGCGGCGGCGTCCTTGATGTCCCGGCAGTCGGAGGAGACGCCGGAGATGCCCAAAAAGCCGGACTTCTTGTTCATCAGGTTGGACATCTGGTCCGGCGTGAAGCCCTCCTTGTTCATCACATAGGTGACGACGGAGGGGTCGATGCCGCCGCAGCGGGTGCCCATGATGAAGCCGTCCAGGGGGGTGAGGCCCATGGAGGTATCCACCACCTTGCCGTCCTTAATGGCGGAGATGGAGGAGCCGTTGCCCATGTGGCAGGTGATGAGGCTGCGCACCCCGCCGGTCAGCTCCTTGTACCGGCCGGAGACATACCGGTGGCTGGTGCCGTGGAAGCCGTAGCGGCGGATGGAATACTTCTCATAATACTCGTAGGGGATGCCGAACATATAGGCCTTGGGGGGCATGGTCTGGTGGAAGGAGGTATCAAAGACCGCCACCATGGGGACATTCTCCCCAAAGACCTCCCGGCAGGCCCGCATAGCCACCGCCTGGGGGGGATTGTGGAGGGGGCCAAGCTCGGAAAGCTCCTCCACGGTGGAGATGAGCTTCTCATCCACCACGCTGGAGACCTTGTAAATCTCCCCGCCGTGGAGGACCCGGTGACCGATGGCGGCGATTTCCTTCATGTCGTCGATGACCTTGCCCTCCCCGGTGGTGAGGACCTTCACCAGCTCCATAAAGGCCTCCTTGTGGGAGGGGAAGCTGGCGTCGTACTCCACCTTGACCCCGGCGGCGGTCTTGTGGCCGATGTGCCCGTCCACGCCGATGCGCTCGCAGTTGCCCTTTGCCAGCACGCTTTCGTCGCTCATCTCGATGAGCTGGTACTTGAGGGAAGAACTTCCGGCATTGATTACCAATACTTTCATTTGCGTAGCTCCTTCACAGTTCTTATTTTTCAGGGGACTGTCTACCCTATATATTAGTATATTTTGGACAGAATTTCAAGCCG
>WSMP01000005.1 GCA_013316495.1 Angelakisella sp. | reverse complement strand
GCTTTAATTGGCGAACAGCCAAACCCTTGGGACCGAATACAGCCCCAGGATGCGATGAGCCGACATCGAGGTGCCAAACCTCCCCGACGATGTGGACTCTTGGGGGAGATCAGCCTGTTATCCCCAGGGTAGCTTTTATCCGTTGAGCGATGGCATTTCCACTCACATACCACCGGATCACTAACTCCAACTTTCGTTACTGCTCGACCCGTCGGTCTCGCAGTTAGGCTCGCTTTTGCGTTTACACTCATTAGCATGATTTCCGTCCATGCTGAGCGAACCTTTGAGCGCCTCCGTTACTCTTTTGGAGGCGACCGCCCCAGTCAAACTGCCCGCCTAACAATGTCCCCCAACCAGATTCATGGCCGCAGGTTAGAATTCCAGTACCTCAAGAGTGGTATCCCAACGGTGGCTCCGCAGAAGCTGACGCCCCTGTTTCCCAGCCTCCCACCTATTCTGTACATGAGATACCGAAATCCAATATTAGGCTGCAGTAAAGCTCCATGGGGTCTTTCCGTCTTGTCGCGGGTAACCGGCATCTTCACCGGTACTACAATTTCGCCGGGTGGGCTGTTGAGACAGTGTCCAGATCATTACGCCATTCGTGCGGGTCAGAACTTACCTGACAAGGAATTTCGCTACCTTAGGACCGTTATAGTTACGGCCGCCGTTTACTGGGGCTTCGATTCGAAGCTCTCACTCCTCCTCTTAACCTTCCAGCACCGGGCAGGCGTCACCCCATATACATCATCTTGCGATTTAGCATAGAGCTGTGTTTTTGCTAAACAGTTGCCTGGACCTATTCTCTGCGGCTCAACTTCCGTTGAGCACCCCTTATTCCGAAGTTACGGGGTCAACTTGCCGAGTTCCTTAACAACCCTTCTCCCGTTGGCCTTAGAATCCTCTTCCTACCTACCTGTGTCGGTTTGCGGTACGGGTGTCTCAGATATACACAGGGCTTTTCTCGCCTGATTCCAACTTCACTTCCCTACTCTATTTTCGGTCCCTTTCGCCCAGGTCTACCAACGCCTGGGTTGAAGCCTTCTTCAGTGTCCCCCTGCTTAAATCCTTCGACAGCTACGGAATCTCCACCGTATGTGCATCGGCTACGCGTTTCCGCCTCACCTTAGCTCCCGGCTAACCTGGAGCGGACGAACCTTCCTCCAGAAACCTTAGGCTTTCGGCCTTTATGATTCTCACATAAATCGCGCTACTCATTCCGGCATTCTCACTCGTGTAAAGTCCACACGCGCTTACGCTCATGCTTCACCCCGTTACACGACGCTCCCCTACCCCGCATCTTTCGATGCAGCCCAAGCTTCGGTTGTACGTTTAGCCCCGTTAAATTTTCGGCGCGGAATCACTCGACCAGTGAGCTGTTACGCACTCTTTGAATGTGTGGCTGCTTCTAAGCCAACATCCTGGTTGTCTGTGCAATTCCACATCCTTCTCCACTTAACGTACATTTGGGACCTTAGCTGTGGGTCTGGGCTGTTTCCCTTTTGACAATGAAACTTATCTCACACTGTCTGACTGCTGTACATCAATTATCCGGCATTCAGAGTTTGATAAGGGTCGGTAGCCTCTCGGCCCCTAGCCTATTCAGTGCTTTACCTCCGGTAATCTAATACAACGCTAGCCCTAAAGCTATTTCGGGGAGAACCAGCTATATCCGGGTTCGATTGGAATTTCTCCGCTATCCACAATTCATCCGCCGCCATTTCAACGGAGGTCGGTTCGGTCCTCCATGGGCTTTTACGCCCACTTCAACCTGATCATGGATAGGTCACCCGGTTTCGGGTCATATCCAACTGACTATACGCCCTATTCAGACTCGCTCTCGCTTCGGCTTCAGACCTGAGGCCCTTAACCTTGCCAGTTAAATATACTCGCCGGACCGTTCTACAAAAAGTACCCGATTACCCGTTGACGGGCTCTCGGTGCTTGTAAGCACAGGGTTTCAGGTTCTATTTCACTCCCCTTCCGGGGTCCTTTTCACCTTTCCTTCACAGTACTATGCGCTATCGGTCACTGGGTAGTGTTTAGGCTTGGAGGGTGGTCCCCCCGGCTTCCCACGGGATTCCTCGTGTCCCGCGGTACTCTGGATACTGCTCGCTGCTTCCGCCTTTCGGATACGGGACTCTCACCCTCTTCGGTCCCCCTTCCCATGGGGTTCTCCTAGACTTCGGCAATACTAAATGCAGTCCGCAACCCCGAAGATATTGCTATCCTCGGTTTGGCCTCTTCCGCGTTCGCTCGCCACTACTTACGGAATCTCGGTTGATTTCTTTTCCTCGCCCTACTTAGATGTTTCAGTTCAGGCGGTTCCCCTCATACGCCTATGGATTCAGCGTATGATGACCGGACTTTACTCCGGCCGGATTTCTCCATTCAGAAATCCACGGCTCAACGCCTATTTGCGGCTCCCCGTGGCTTATCGCAGCTTATCGCGTCTTTCTTCGGCTCCCAGTGCCAAGGCATTCGCCCTGCGCTCTTTGTAGCTTGACCATGCATTTTTCACCTCTACAGACTTCTGCCCATAGAAGTGTTAGCTGTTACGTTTTCGGCTTATTGTAGTTTCATACCCATTTTTGAATACTCTACTATCAAACCTTTTCGCAGTTATATTATCGTTGTTCAATTTTCAAGGTGCGGTGCGCTTCATGAAAAGCTCCGGAGACTTCCCCGGAAAAAGTCCCGGCTTCCTCCCAATCTTTCAATCGGGCAATGCCGTTTCTTTCTGCCTGCTTTTTCTTTTCCCAAAGAAAAAGCAGGTGGTGGGCACAAGTGGACTCGAACCACCGACCTCGCGCTTATCAGGCGCGCGCTCTAACCAGCTGAGCTATGCGCCCCTGTGGTGGAGATGAGGAGGTTCGAACTCCTGACCCCCTGCGTGCAAGGCAGGTGCTCTCCCAGCTGAGCTACACCCCCGTGCCAGCTTTTCACGCTGCTTTTGAAGTTGTCACTTCCGTGACCCCTTCAAAATCGAACAACATTTATCTCGCTTCTGCCAAACCTTTCATGATGATTTCTCATCATGCTGACCAGAGTAGCATGAGCTCTTTCACTCATCGCTTCTCCTTAGAAAGGAGGTGATCCAGCCGCACCTTCCGATACGGCTACCTTGTTACGACTTCACCCCAGTCACCAATCCCACCTTCGGCAGCGCCCTCTTTGCAGTTAGGCTACTGACTTCGGGTGTTACCGGCTCCCATGGTGTGACGGGCGGTGTGTACAAGGCCCGGGAACGTATTCACCGCGGCATGCTGATCCGCGATTACTAGCAATTCCGACTTCATGCAGGCGGGTTGCAGCCTGCAATCTGAACTGGGACGCGTTTTAGGGGTTTGCTCCACATCGCTGTTTTGCTTCCCTCTGTTGCGCGCCATTGTAGTACGTGTGTGGCCCAGGTCGTAAGGGGCATGATGATTTGACGTCATCCCCACCTTCCTCCGTTTTGTCAACGGCAGTCTATCTAGAGTGCTCTTGCGTAGCAACTAAATACAAGGGTTGCGCTCGTTGCGGGACTTAACCCAACATCTCACGACACGAGCTGACGACAACCATGCACCACCTGTCTATGCGCCCCGAAGGGCTTCACTCATCTCTGAGCTATGCGCACGATGTCAAGACCTGGTAAGGTTCTTCGCGTTGCTTCGAATTAAACCACATACTCCACTGCTTGTGCGGGCCCCCGTCAATTCCTTTGAGTTTCAACCTTGCGGCCGTACTCCCCAGGTGGATTACTTATTGTGTTAACTCCGGCACGGAAGGGGTCAGACCCCCCACACCTAGTAATCATCGTTTACGGTGTGGACTACCAGGGTATCTAATCCTGTTTGCTCCCCACACTTTCGAGCCTCAGCGTCAGTAAAAGCCCAGCAGGCCGCCTTCGCCACTGGTGTTCCTCCTAATATCTACGCATTTCACCGCTACACTAGGAATTCCGCCTGCCTCTACTTCACTCAAGAGCTGCAGTTTTGAGTGCGACTACCAGTTGAGCCGGTAGTTTTGACACCCAACTTGCATCCCCGCCTACGCTCCCTTTACACCCAGTAATTCCGGACAACGCTCGCTCCCTACGTATTACCGCGGCTGCTGGCACGTAGTTAGCCGGAGCTTCCTCCCCAGGTACCGTCATCTTCGTCCCTGGGGACAGTGGTTTACAATCCAGAGGACCGTCTTCCCACACGCGGCGTCGCTGCATCAGGGTTTCCCCCATTGTGCAATATCCCCCACTGCTGCCTCCCGTAGGAGTCTGGGCCGTGTCTCAGTCCCAATGTGGCCGTTCAACCTCTCAGTCCGGCTACCGATCGTCGGCTTGGTGAGCCGTTACCTCACCAACTACCTAATCGGACGCGAGCCCATCTTCGAGCGATAAATCTTTGATACCAGCAGGATGTCCTCCCGGTATGTTATGCGGTATTAGCGACCGTTTCCAGCCGTTATTCCCCTCTCGAAGGCAGGTTGCTCACGTGTTACTCACCCGTCCGCCACTAAACTATACCGAAATCCATCCGAAAACTTCTTCCAGTATAGTCCCGTTCGACTTGCATGTGTTAGGCGCGCCGCCAGCGTTCGTCCTGAGCCAGGATCAAACTCTTAATCAAATGGTATCTTAAACCAGTCTGAAAGCTGGCCTAAAATCACTTGAGTAAGGCTTCTTTGGCTCTTACTTATTTCTGGCGTGTTCTGTCCGCTAAAACAGAACCGCAAAAGTTTTTTACGAAAACTTCAAAAAAAACGAAAAGGGCTTGGTTTCTTCAAGCTAAATGTTGTTCAATTTTCAAGGTGCCACGCCTCCCCGCCGCTCTCGCCGCGGGACAGCTTAGTTATAATACCACATCCCCTTTCCCTTGTCAACACCTTTTTTCAAAAAACAGCAAGAAATTTTTGGAAGGGATTGGATCTTGTCAAAATATGTATAATAAGATTCGTAATATACACTAAGGAATCACCTGTAGTCCCCAAGGAAGGCTGTGATTTTGCTGGCTACACCATCATCCAGGCTGTAGCTGACGGTCCTGTCCAAGTCGCTGGCGTAAATACTGAAACTACCGGTTCCGTCAAATTCGTCATAACCGATAACATCATACCGCACTCCACTGTCAAAAGTGATCGTAAAAGCAAACACTCCCGCGGGCATATCCGGATTGACCGGGCCGGAGGTAATTTTGGTCTGTGGCCCTACCGTCACCTCTTCCTTGAGAAATTCGGCTAGGGTCAGCAGCTTGTCCCGGTTGGTGATGGTGCCGGTTCCCATAATATCAGCGCTCACCATCCGCTCCGGCGTCATGTGGATGAGCCAGCCAGGATGGAGGGGGCTGTTTATCAGCGCCGCCTGGCAGGCCTTGTTGAGAGCCACCTCCTCGTTGGTGTCCTCCAGATAGACATACTCCTTGCCCTCATTGGTGAAGATGAGATAGCCGTAGCCGCTGGACTCTGTGCCCGAAGGAGTGCGGTTCTCCAGCCCTTCCCAGATGGTCTTGCTGTTGGCATAACCATCCTCTACCTTCGCCATGATGTAACCATCCTTGTCCAGGGCGTAAACGGCCTGGACCCCGGCGGGAAAATAACGTTCGGTCACTGGGGAATCGGAATTGGCATATTTGCCCAAAAGTCCTTTGATCTCGCTGCAACTCTCCTGCACCGCTACGGCGGTCCCATCAAAAATAAAGCCCTTCCCCTGATGGTAGAATGTGACCCACTCGCCGTTGAAGCCTAGGGCCGTCATCTCGCCCTTGGTGTGGATGGCCATGTTCCAGCCGCCGCCGGTAGGGGGATTCCCTCCGGCCAGGGACGCCAGATCCGGAGCGATGGAACGCAGCAGGTCCACCACTTTCCGGCTATCCTCCGGGCTCATCTCCCCGGTCCAGTAGTGGCCCAGGGGTATCGTAACTCCATACAAAGCGGTGATGTCCTCCGCCTTCAGATCACACAGCCACCGGCGGCAGAGGTCCACCTCCGCCTGGGTGGTATATTCCAGGTCGGCGAAGGGATAGACATCCCCCCACGGCTCGGTCATCTGGAGGGGCACTTTTAGGTCGGTGGGGTCGTAGGGGACAAAATCCGCCATGGTTTCCCCCTGCCCGGCGGAGGAGGCCAGCTCCGGGGACGGGGCTGGCTCCACCCCGGAGCTTTCCTGGGAGGGCGGCTCCGGGGTCGGGGAAGGAGCCAGAGCCGCCTGGCAGGCGGCGAGAAGGACGAGGGCTGTGCAGAGGAAGAGGGACAGCAGTCTCTGTTTTTTCTTCATTGGATATACCACCTGTTTATATAAGATTTTTTTGTTCCAACAAGGTACTATTAAAGGCATATTCATGATAGCACAAATCGCTGCTCCAGGCAAGCGGGGGAGTCGCCTCGGCTTGCTTTTGCCGCCGCTTTCCTTTATACTGGTACTATAAACCAGAACACAGGGAGGCATCCTTATGCCCATCCGTATCCCCAACGATCTCCCCGCCGCCTCGGTGCTGGAGCGGGAGAACATCTTTATTATGAAGGAGGGGCGGGCCGCCCATCAGGACATCCGGCCCCTGCGCATTGCCATTCTAAACCTAATGCCCAAAAAGATTGAAACCGAAACCCAGCTGCTTCGCCTTCTGGGAAATTCTCCCCTTCAGGTGGACATCGACCTGATGCAGGTATCTGGGCACCAGTCCCGAAACACCGCCCCAGAGCATCTTTTGCACTTTTACCACACCTTCCCACAGTTGGAGGGAGATCGGTTTGATGGGCTGATTGTCACAGGGGCTCCGGTGGAGCAACTGCCCTTCCAGGAGGTGGACTACTGGGAGGAGCTGGCCCACATCCTGGACTGGAGCAAAACCCATGTCTACTGCACTTTGCACATCTGCTGGGGCGCCCAGGCGGGACTTTGGCGGCACTACGGCATCCAAAAGCAGCCCCTGGGGGAAAAACTCTTTGGTGTTTTCCACCACCGCACCCTCCAGCCCAACCACCCCCTTACCCGCGGCTTTGACGAGGAATTTCTGGCCCCCCATTCCCGACACACCACGGTGGAGCTGGCGGAGGTCGCCCGCTGTCCGTGCCTGGAGATTCTGGCGGATTCCCCCCAGGCAGGTCTGTATATTGCGGCCCGGCGGGATGGGCGGCAGGTCTTTGTCACCGGTCATTCGGAGTACGACCGGGACACCCTCCACCAGGAGTACCGCCGGGATGTGGAGAAAGGACTGGCTATCTCTCTGCCGGAAGGTTATTATCCTGGGGATGACCCTGCCCAGACGCCCTCCTTTCTCTGGCGGGGACATGCCAATCTTTTCTATGTAAACTGGCTTAATCACGTTTATCAAAACACCCCCTATGATTTGGCTCTGCTCCAGGGTTTCTGACTGGCGAAAGGCCCTCCCTCTTCCAAAACAGAAGAGGGAGGGCCTTTTTCTGGTTCTTTATTTTGTAGGATTATCAATCGTCATCATCATCGTCGTCATCATCATCCTCCTTATCTTCATCCTCCACTTCGGTTCCGGGAGGCGGGGTCTTCTGACCTACAATGGGGACGTCGGGATTGACGCCGGTGCAATAAGGACAGGCACTGGGGATGTTCTCGTTTTTGTACCATCCCATAATGCTATTGGGACACTCCGGGGTGGCGGCATAGCCGGTAAGGGTGCAGTACCGCAGGGCAATAACGCTGGAAGAGCCTTCAAAGGCTTTCGGCTCCAGTCCCTCATGGACCTGGTGCATGACCTCCTTCCAAAGGAGGGGCGGGGGATACTGGGTGTAGTAGACGGTATTGGGTATCTTCTTGCCGTAAGCGTCATAAAGGAGATTCCCCTCCTCGTCCCGCTGGAACTGGTCATCGTAACCCACCCAGCAGACCCCCACATAATATGGAGTGACCCCTACAAACCATTCGTCCACACCGTCGTCCGTGGTGCCGGTCTTGCCAGCCACCTCAATTCCCAGGTCCGCCAGGTTAGCGTTCAGTCCGGTGCCGGGGGCGGCATTTACAATCCGCTGGAGGAGATGATTCATCACAGTGACGGTGTCATAGTCCAGCACCCGCTGGGGAGCAGGGCGGTTCTCCAGCACCACATTGCCCCGGCTGTCCAGCACGCGGGTGTAGCAATAGGGCTGGGTGCGCATCCCGCCGTTGGCGTACATCTGGTAGGCTGCCGCCATGTCCAGCGGTGTAACACCGTTGGTGAGGGCCCCCAGGGTCATGGGGCTGTAGGCAATATCCGATTCGCTGAGGCTCTGGATATTGAGGGTATCGTGGAGGAAGTTCCAGCAGGCGCGGGGGGTGAGCATCTGAATCAGCTGCACCGGAATCATGTTGGTGGAGCGCTGGAGGGCCTCGGATACCGTCATGTATCCCTTGAAGTGCTTGTACTCGTTGGAGGGGCTCCAATCTGGCTGGCCTTCTCCAATCTTGATGGTCACCGCCTTGTCCTCAATGAGGGTGGAGAAATTGATAAGATTCTGCTGGATAGCCAGAGGATAGGTGCTGATTGGCTTGATGGTGGAGCCGCACTGGCGGGTGGTATCGGTGGCGCGGTTCCAGATGCGGGCCCCTTCCTTCACCCCGGTGCCGCCCCGCAGGGCAATGATTTTTCCATTGGGGTCGGTGATAACAAAGGCAGACTGGGGATTTTCCTCATTCTTTACAGTGGGGAAATCGTAGGTCTCATAGACGTTGTCCAGTATCTCCTGGATACGGGTATCCACGGTGGTGTAGATTCGGTAGCCACCGGAGAGGAGCATATTTTCCGCTTCCCGGTAGGTGCAGCCTTCCTTGGCCGCCAGGTCGTTGATGACACACTCGATGGCGTAATCCACAAAGTAGCTTTGGTCATAGCTTATCAGCTTCTCTTTGTTGGCGTCGGCAAAGACCAGCTCCCGGTCCAATTCGGTCTGGTACTCCGCATCGCTGAGCATCCCCTGCTCGTGCATCAAAAAGAGAATATCGTCCTTGCGCTTCAGGTTATTTTCCAGGCCGGAGTTCTTTTCGGTGTTATAGAAGGGATTATAATAGGTGGGGTCCTTGGTGATACCCACGATGGAGGCACATTCCGCAATGCTCAGCTCACTGACATCCTTGTCAAAATACAGGTTGGCCGCCGCCTGGATGCCGTAGACGTTGTTGCCGAAGGAAACCAGGTTCAGGTAGGTCTCGATAATCTGATCCTTGGAGTAGCGGCGCTCCAGCTTCAGGGCCCGGACAATCTCACGGGCCTTTCGCATCACGTCCACCTCTTTGTCCTCGGTGATGTTCCGGGTCACCTGCTGGGTGATGGTGGAGGCGCCGGGGGTGCCCTCATAGAAGGTGAGGAAAGGAACATGGAGCTTATGACCAATGAGGTTGATGGTGGCTTTGATGGTTGTGACCCAGTCCACCCCATTGTGCTCCCAGTAGCGCTTATCCTCCACCGCCACGATGGTCTCCAGGAGATTTTCCGGCAGCTGCTCAAAATCCACCCAGATGCGGTTGCCGTTTTCGGAGGAAAGCCGCTGGAGCTCGATCCACTCCTGGCTCTCCGAATCCTGGGCATACATAAAGGTGGTGTACTCCAGCCTCTTGGCGTCCAGGTCCAGGATATACTGGTCGTCCTCCAGCATATCAAAGGCATAAACGGTAAGGTAGCAGGCCAAGATGCACCCGGCAATTATCCCCAAACAAATCAGCGCCCCTATAAACCGGAACACATGACCTATCCAAGGATTCTTCTTCTTTTTTTTCTTCTTGGGACGGCGGCCATCGGACTCCCTGGAGGAAGACCGGCTCTCCTCTTCCCTGCTGGACCGCTCCCGGTCCCTGTCGTATTCTCTCATGGACGGCTGAACCTCCGTTTCTTCCTGTTGATAACGAAACGATCCAAAATGCCCTTGAACGTCAAAATCTGGATACAAAATCGATACCCAATAAAAGACCTCACAGCTATTTATGGCTATTATAACACATTTCTGCGGGGAAGTGTTACCTTTTTTTGAATGTTTCCCCGCCCAGCTGTCAATACTACGGCAAGTAGGAGGTGCCTTTTTATGGTAAAACGCTTTCTTGTTACTGGTGGAGCGGTGCTGGCTGCCATCGTCCTTGGGGCCGCCCTGGCTGTTGTTCCCCGGATTGACTCCCTTGCCGCCCCGCCCCAGTATCAAATAGAAAAGGAGATGCCCCCTGCCCCGGAAGACCTCTCCTCTTCCCCGGAGGCCTCCTCCCCCTCCGGCGGCTATCTCCTGGGGGCCTACAATGGCCGCGTCTCGGTCCTCTCTCCGGAGACAGGGGAACCGGAGATGATTTTTGACATTTTCCTGCGCACCCTTCCAGAGATGGACCAGCAGCTCCTCCAGGAGGGAATCCAGGTGGAGACCTACGAGGAATTGACCCGCCTTATTGAAGACTACATCAGTTAAGCCTGCATCGGCCGGGGAGATCTTCCTCCTGTGGAAAACTATCCCTCCTCTGAATACAGATTGTAACCAGAGGCCCTCCCAGAAGTAACCTGTTTGTCACGAAGCCTTAACCAAAAAAGGATGAATTGCCGGCCACCCCTGGGGTATAATAAAGACACACCAAAGGGAAGTACAAAAGAAATCCTCCCTCCCCACTCTCCAGGGGAGCATCAATAATCTTCGTAAAATTTTAATCTTCTGAAAAGGCCCGGATCATTTTGATTCGGGCCTTTTCGGGCCTTTGCTTACCGGAACCCATCCCAATATGCTTTTCCCACAAGAAGGAAGTCCCCCTGGCCAATACCAGGGGGAACCTTTACAGAAACCGGTAGATTGCAATTACCGCAAACAGCAGCACTGTACATAGGGTATGTACCGACAAGGTTGTGGAGATATACTTCCCCTCATCCCCCACATTTGCAAACAGCGGAATGATAAAGGGCGCCGGCAACACGTACAGCACCATCAAGGCAATCTGCATCATTGGGTCATAGGGAATCAGGGAGAAAATCGTAAAGCTGACAAGGGCCAGCAGCCCGCCCATAAGGAGAAGCCTGCTTAAGACGGTAACCGCCACCGGCCGCAGCAGGGCGGGGTCGAACTCCAGCTCGTAGCCCACAATAATCAGCACCAGCGCGCTGGTGGGGGCCGTAATGGCAGAGATTGCCCCGTTCACGATTCCGCCAACAGGGCTGGAAAGCACCAGCCCGCCTACCCCGGCAGCGCCTAAAACGATTCCCAGGGCCATACCGATGCAGCACTTATTCGTGATGATTGTATGCACCAGCTTTTGGGCCGTGAACTTCCGGCCATCCACCAAAGTCAGTGTCCCCAAAAAAATCGTGTAGGCGAACACCGTTTGCCCCAAATCCACCACGGCAAAGCCGGATTGTTCCCCGGTCAGCACACCGTAAAGGGCGTAGCCCAGCATCCCCCCTTCAGCGCTGGAAAGCAGAAAGGGGAAGAACCTTTCGTGGGGAGCGGCAATACGCCGCAGGACAAAGCCTGCCAGCAGCGCGGCGCCAAAGCCCAAATAGACCGCGGCAAATGTAAGGAGCATAGCGGACGAATAGCGGGCGGTGAAAAAGGCGTTAAACAAAACCACCGGCAAGCAGATATTGCCAACAATGGAACGGATGCCTGCAAGACCGTCCGGCGTAAGAATGGCCTTTTTGCGGCAGAAGACCCCTACTGCCAAAAGAAGCATGATGGGGAGAACCATCTCTGCAACTGAAAGTACCATTTTTTAACCCTGATGGATGGCGTCTTTGAAGAATTCCAGGGCCTCCTTGTCGGTGAAGCCCTCGTGGACAATCTTGCCCACCGCCATCGCCATTTCAATCGGATGCTGGCTTTGGAAGATATTGCGGCCCATATCCACCCCATGGGCCCCCTTCTGCATTACGCCATAGGCCATCTTCAAGGCCTCATCCTCCGGCAGCTTTTTACCGCCGGCTACTACAATCGGAACGGGGCAGGCGGCCACCACTTCCTCAAAGTTTTCGCAGTCATAGGTTTTGACCACCTGGACCCCCATCTCGGCGATGATTCGGGTCGCCAGCTTAAAGAAGCGGTCGGTCCGGGCCATATCCTTGCCCACTGCACACACGCCCATGGTGGGGATGCTGTAGCGCATACCCGCGTTAATGACCTGGTTCAGGTTTTCCAGGCTGCTCAGCTGACCGTCCGCGCCAATAAAGGTCTGCACGGCCATGCAATCTGCATTCATGCGGATGGCGTCCTCAATATTGACCGCCACCACCTCGTGGCTCAGGTCCTCCTGAAGCATGGAGGAGCCGGACGTTACCCGCAGGGCAACACTTTTGGTAACCTCCGGGGGAACACAGGTGCGGATAGCGCCGCGGGTTCCCATAAAGCAGTCCACATAGGGAGCCAGCTTCGGCAGCAGCAGATCCAGCCGCTCCAAACCAGCGGTGGAGCCCATAAAATAACCGTGGTCGAAGGCAAACATCACGGTATTGCCGCTTTTGGGATTAAAAATGTTGGACATGTGCTTCTTCATGCCCCAGTCCAGGCTGTTGCAGCCCCTAAGGAAAAAGCCGTTTTGGTTGGAGAAGGGGACCTCTGTATGGTAATCCTTGGAAACCTTCTGACCGTCTAAATCTGCCATGTTGCATTCCTCCTATAAATGATAAAACAACCTAGAGGGCCTTAAAAACCGCTCTATATTTAGGAATCCAGAGTGGAGCACGGCGGATGGTCATGCTCCACTCTGGAAACCCCTTTAGTAACTTTTTAAGCTAGGTTTTGGGAACAGAGACAACATCCAAAAATTAGAAGTCGTAGTTGTTCATGTTCTCCGCGGTGAAGACCGCACGCTCAGGGAGCAGCACCACACCGTTGTTGCTGTCAGCGGTGGCGTCATCGGGATTCAGGCAGTTGTTCGCCATCACTTCGCAGGCGCCGATGCCGGGGATATCAATGGTATCGCCAACCTTTACGGTGTTGCCGGCAGCCAGGTAAGCAGCCACATAGCAGCCCATTGCGCCCTGGATCTTGCAGTCCCACAGGCCCCAGTTGTACAGGGTGCCGTTGGTGCAGTAAGCCTTGATGGCGTTGGGGGTGGCAAAACCGGTGATGGTCACCTTGGACTTATCCAGGCCCTTGTTCTCGGCAGCCTGAAGCTGGCCGGGCAGAGCGGTGGAGTCGTTGCAGATGATGAGGTCGATATCGGGGTTGGCGTCCAGAACAGCCTCGCCCACGGTGATGGACTTTTCAGCATCCTGCTCGGAATAGTAGTTATCGGGCTGCACATTGGTCCAGTTGGGATACTTGCTCTTGATGATCTTCTCACCCTCAACCTGCCAGGAGTTCTGGTCGGTCACAGTGGCCTGGGAGTAGTGCCAAGCGTACTTAACCGCGTCCTTCTCCGGGTCAACGCCGCGGTCCTTCAGGCCGGCCACAGCCAGGTCCACCAGCATCTGGCCCAGCACTTCGGGAGTGCCCTGGGAAACCATCAGCGCACGGTCGGTCACTGCAGCGTCAGAGTCCCAGGTGCAGACCACGATGCCCGCATCCTGAGCAGCCTTCAGGGCATCCGCCACACCGGCGGCGTCCACGGTGGAGATGCAGATGGCGTCCACGCCCTTAGCAACGGCGTCGTTGATAACCGATACCTGGTCCGCGGCGGTGGCGTTGGGGGAACCGATGTAGTCAACGGTGATGCCCCAATCCTTGGCATACTCCTGGGCGCCGGTGTTCGCTACTTCAAAGAAGGCGTTACCGGTCAGCTTGGGGATGAAGGCAACGGTCTTGCCCGCAACATCCGAGGTGCTGGGAGTGGAAGTATCGGGGGTGCTGGGCTCCGGAGAGGTGCTGTTGGGGGTGCTGGAGCTGGGAGATGCAGGCGGATTGCTGGTGCCGTTGCAGGCACTCAGCGCCACGACCATCGAAAGCGCCAGAAGAGTTGCAAGAAGTTTCTTCATGTTTCATACCTCCAAATTGCTAATTTTAATTATATTCAGGGGAGATAGTCCCCACGAATATCCGCTTATCCCGCCGCCTTTTTAGCAGCAGGGAACCGCTTTGCCACCTTGGCAACAACCATAGGATTGCTTGCAATCGCCCGGCCCACCACAACAACGACCAGGAGCATACCAATCGGTATATCCAAATACTGCTTATTCACATTGAAGCACAGGGGCATCCCAAAGCGCAGCAGGGTAATGGAAACCGCTGCAAGGGCGGTTCCGATGGCGCTGCCCTTGCCGCCGGTGGAAAGGGTCCCCCCCAGCACACAGGCGGTAATAATTGTCATGGTAAAGTTTCCCCCCAGGTCCGCCTTTGCGGTTCCCAGCTGGGATGTCATCACAACGCCTGTGATGCTGGCAGCCAGAGCGCTGAGGATATAGGTGGACATAACCACGCGGCGGCTGTTCACGCCGGAATATTCAGCGGCGGATGGATTCACCCCCACCAGGAAGACCTTCCGCCCATACTTGGTGCGGTGCAGCAGAAGGTAGGCAATTCCAAGCATGACGAGAAAAATCAGTATCTGAAGGGGAACCACCCCAAACAGCTTGATTTTGGTGAGGGCCTTGAAGCTGTCCGGAAAACCGCTGATGCCCTTGTACGCCTCTGTGCTGGACAGGGTGGATACCAATAGCCCCAGGCCAGAATAGAGAAAGCTTCCGCCCAAGGTAACCACCATGGCCTGTACGCCGCAGTAGGCTACAAAGAAGCCGCTAAGAGCTCCGCAGGCGGCGGCAACCAGAATCGCCAGCAGCGCCGCAATCCAGATGTTCAGCCCAAAATCCTGCCAGGCTACCCCTATGATAATAGAGGTTAGGCCCACAATAGCACAGGACTGGATGTCGATGCCTCCGGTAATCATAACAAAGGTGACAAAGATGGAGATATACCAGATAGGCAGATCGCTGTTTGCAGAGGTAAAAATACGGGTTAGGGAGAGAAATTTCGGGTTGGCTATACCAAAAACGATGCATTCGGCAGCCAGCAGGGCGACTAAAAACAGATTCCAGCGAAAATTCGGGCCCTTTGTCCACCGGCGCAAGGAAACCTCATTTTTCGGCTTGGCTGGGTTCTGGCTCATTGTTCACCCTCCTTTTCCGAAACAGCCGCTAAGGTACGGGCAGCCAGACGCGCATGACGGTTGCGTACCGCAGCCCGGCGCTGCATCAGCGCATCCACAACCACAATGGTGATGAGGATAACACCTGTAATCGCGTTATCATAGTTGGAAGAGAACCCCATAAACACCAGCAGATAGCTGATAGAGGCCATGATGACCGCGCCAATGCCTGCGCCAATCACTGAGCCCACGCCGCCGGACAGGCTGATACCCCCCAGCACGCAGGCAGCCACCGCCTTCATCTCATAGCCGTTGCCGCTTAAGGAGGTGACAATGCCGATACGGCTGCAGAAAATAATGCCGGCCACAGCGCTAAGCACGCCGCAAATCACATAGGCAAGCACCTTGGTCCGGGTGGCGGGGATACCCACCAGCTCCGCGCCGCCCACATTATCCCCCACGGCGATAAAATAGCGTCCCCTTCTGGTATTGGTGAGGAGATAGTGGATAATAATGGTCAGAACCACCGCGCAGCAGTAGTAAATTGTAAAGCTGCCAATCAGCGTCATGGAGGCAATGTCCTTAAAGGCTTTGGGGAGCTGATTAACCTGCTCCACCCCCACCTGAAGGTACATCAGTCCCCGCAGGATGCCGTTGGTGCCCAGCGTAAAGATAAGGGAGGGCACCTTCATTACAGCCACGCCCCAACCATTCACCAGGCCAACGATTACACCAATCAGGATACCCACCAGAAAGGCCACCAGCCAGTTGGAGCCGTTTTGAATCATGGTGCCCACCACCGCGGCCACCAGTCCCATATTGGAACCTACAGATACATCAATCTCCCCTACAAAAATGGCAAACGCCATTCCTACGGCGATAAGCGTATAAACCACCGAGGTGTTGAAGCAGGCGCTTATATTGGAAGGGGTCAGGAAGGAGGGGTTGATGATGCCCACAATGAGAAACAGCGCCACCAGAAACAGAAAGCTGGTGGTTTCCCGCGCCTTCAGGATTTTTTTCTCCACACTCATGCTCCCACGCCCTCCTTCTCCAAGATTCCAAAGGCAGCCGCCGTCAGGTTATCCTGGTTAATGCTGTCCTGGCGGAACTCCGCGTTGAGCCTGCCCTGATACATAACAACCACTCGGTCGGCCAGCTCCACCATCTCCTCCATGTCGCTGGAAATCAGGAGGACCGAAACCCCCTGCTCCCGCAGCTGGTGGATAATGTGGTAAACATCGCCTCTGGCCGCCGCATCAATGCCGCGGGTGGGCTCATCCAAAATAACGATTCCCGGAGAAGTGGATAGACTCCTGCCAATCACGATCTTCTGCTGGTTTCCGCCGGAGAGGCTTCCCGCCAGCTGGTCCTGTCCGGTGACCTTGGTGCGGAATTTTTCAATGTACCCTTGGGTGACCTTCCACTCATAACGGTGATCCAGGAGGAACCGGCCCATGTGGGCGCTGAAGAGATTGGCGCTGGTGGTGTTGGCGGCCACATCGCAAATTTTAAACAAGCCGTTGAGATGGCGGTCCTCCGGCACATAGTTGAGCCCCGCCTGAATCACCTGCCGGGTCTTTTTGCCGGTGATATCCTGCCCATTTAAAAGCACCTGGCCGCCCAACACCTTGTCCATGCCAAAAATTGTGGTGGCCATTTCGGTCCGGCCTGCCCCTACCACCCCGGCTACACCCAAAATCTCGCCGGGATATACCTTCATATTGATGCCGGAAAAACCATAGCCGCTGAAATCCTTCAGTTCCAGCACCGGGGCCGCTGTATAGTCCACCGGCCGCACCTCCGTGCTCCGCTCCTTTTGGGCGGCCTCCGTGTCCGAATCCGGAGGGAGCAGGCCCTTTACCAAATCCTCACGGACGAAGCCGGAGATGGGGCCTTGAATGGTAATGACGCCATCCCGCATAATGGCTACATGGGTGGCTATCTCGAACACCTCGGCCAGACGGTGTGTAATATAGATGATGCCAATTCCCTTGGAGCGCAAATCGGATACGCACCGGAAAAGGCTTTTCACCTCGTCAAAGGTCAGGGCGGAGGTGGGCTCATCCAAAATCAGGAGCTGGGCGTGGCGCAATAGGCCCCGGAGAATCTCCACCAGCTGCTGCTCGGCGATTGACAGGCTGCTGGCCTTCCGGCTCAGGTCCAAATCCCAGCCCGCCTCCTTCATTGTGGCAAGCAGCTCCCTGTGCAGCTCTGCCTTGCTTTGGCGAAAGCCGATGAGGATGTTCTCTTCCACCGTCATGTTGGGGAAAAGCAGAGGTTCCTGAGGGACCATGTAGATGCCCCGCTCCAAGGCATCGGAGGTGCGGTTCAGAACCACCGGTTCGCCCTGGATGGACAACTCGCCCCCGTCGTATGTATAAAGCCCCATGATGATTTTCATCAAGGTGGATTTACCGGCTCCATTGCCGCCAATCAGGGCCAAAACCTCTCCAGGCATCACGTCCAGGCTGATGCCTTTGAGGACAGCGTTCAGTCCAAAAGACTTATAAATGTCTTTCACCGACAGCAGGGGCGTTGGGTTCTGGGAAACCTCGTTCCGTTCCACGGCAGTCCCTCCGTTTCCTTTTGAATCACAATGCACAAATGTTTTGTCCATGCGCTTTTGTTTTTACCATTATTATAAGCCCTTTGCGGAAATTTGTCAACCGCCGGAACGCTTGGCGGAGCAATTCTTTGTGCCAAAATCTAGCAAAAAACCTTAAAGCAAAACCTGCTCAAGGTATTTTTTAGAAGAAACGCACATAATCCGCCCTTAATATTTGGACAAATTGCCTTTTTTCATTTTTCCGGATTGATTGTAGTCCTTTGGATTTGACAAAGGAAACCCCTTGGTGCTATACTGTTTACAATACATTTTATGTGCGTCTTAACATTTGTAACGAAAGAGGGGGTGATTTTGGCAGATGGGAACCGGCGATGCAAAACTTGATTACGAAAACATATTGATGATTCGGGCTGCATGGTATTATTATATGGAAAATTATACCCAGCAGCGGATCTCCGAACTGTTAGGCGTCAGCCGGGCCAGAGTGATTGGACTGCTGGAAAAGGCCAGACAGACCGGTGTGATCCAGTTCCGCATCCGGCAGGACGGGAACCGGTATATCAAGGCGGAGCAGGATTTAATTTCCCGCTTCGGCCTTAAGGACGTTTTCACCGTCCCAAAGGCGGATAGCCTGGCAAACCTCAACGAAAGCATCGCCCAGGCCGCCGCGATGTATATTATCCGCCGCCTGAAGGGCGGGGATTTTCTGAATGTTGGCTATGGCGACACCACCAGCCGGGTGCTGAATCACTTAGCCATGGCGGCGGAGGAGCCGCTGAACATGGTCAGCCTCACCGGCGGAGTGAATTATTATCTGCCCAATACCTCCTCCAACGTTTTTAACGCCCGGCTCTATCTCATCCCCTCCCCCCTGTTGTTATCCAGCCAGAAGCTGCGGGATTCTATGCGTCAGGAACCGGTGGTGGAGGAGGTTTACCGGATGATTCCCCTGTCCCGGATGAGTGTTATCGGAATCGGCAGCATGAGCAGGGAAGCCACTATTTTGAAAAACGGCGTTCTCAACGAGAATGATTTCACCATCCTGAAGCTCCAGGGGGCGGTAGGGGACCTCCTTAGCCACTTTGTGGATAGAGAGGGAAAACTGATCTCTGTGGAGCAGGACCGCCAGCTGATGAGCACCAGCCTGGAGGACCTGCGGATGCTGGAAAACGTGATTGGCGTGGCCGGCGGTCTTTCCAAGGTGGATGCGATTCTGGCCGCCCTCCGGGGAGGGTATGTAGACATTCTCATCACCGATGAAGAGACAGCACAGGCCCTTTTGGAACAAAGCTAAGAAGTTGTACCAGCCGGCGCCGCAGATATCTTTGCGGACCAATCTGTATACCTTGCCGAATGGCACGGCTTCTGAAAATTTTTTGAAGGAGGCAGCAAAGATGGCGCAGTATTTCATGGCAGTAGACGCCGGAACCGGCAGCGTCCGCGCGGTAATCTTCGGGGTGGATGGCACCCAGGTAGGATGTGTCCAGCGGGAATGGACCCACAAAGAAGACCCTCGCTGGCCTGGAAGCATGGACTTTGACTGGGTCACCAACTGGGACTTGGCCAAAACCTGTATCAAAGGGGTGCTGGAAAAAACCGGCATCGCCCCGGAGGAAATCGCCGCTGTATCCACTACATGTATGCGCGAAGGAATTTTGCTTTATGACAAAGAGGGCAATGAAATTTGGGCCTGTGCCAACGTGGACGCCCGCAGCGACGCCCAGGTCGGCCAGCTCATCGCCCTTGACCCGCACCTGGAGGAGGAGATCTACTCCAGAAGCGGCCAGACCTACGCCCTGGGGGCGCTGCCCCGGCTGCTGTGGGTAAAGGATAACCTCCCCGATATCTACAGCAAAGCCGCAACTATTGGCATGTTCAACGATTGGCTCATCTATAAGCTCACCGGCAAGCTGGCGGTGGAGCCCAGCAATGGCAGCACCACCGGCATGATGGATCTGCAAAGCCGGGACTGGAACCCGGAGATTGCGGCCAAGTGCGGTCTGCGCACCGATATCTTCCCTCCGGTGGTGGAATGCGGCGTCAATTTTGCCACGGTCAGCGCCAAGGGCGCAGCCGAAACGGGCCTGAAGGAGGGCACCCCCGTGGTGGTGGGCGGCGGCGACTGCCAGCTGGGCACCATCGGCGTCGGGGCCTGCAAGGCAGGACAGGCGGTGGTGTTCGGCGGCAGCTTTTGGCAGTATGAGTTTAACACCAGCAGCGGCAAAACAGACCCCGGCTGCCGGGTGCGGGTCAACTGCCACGCGGTCCCCGATTTGTGGCAGTATGAGGCGCTTGCCTTCAAGCCGGGCCTGGTTATGCGCTGGTTCCGGGATGGCTTCTGCCAGCAGGAGGTGGAAGAGGCGGCCCGGACCGGCAGGGACCCCTACGACCTGATGAACGAGCGGGCGGAGCAGGTTCCACCGGGCAGCTACGGGATGCTGTGCTGCTTTAGCGACCTGATGAATTTTATCACCTGGAAGCATGCCAGCCCCACCTTTACCAACTTCCAGCTTGAGCCGGAAAAATTCAACAAGTATACCTTCTACCGCGCGATTCTTGAAAATACAGCCCTGTTGGTGAAAGGACATATCCAATTGGTGCGGGAGGCCACCGGCAACGAGCCGGAGGAGTTAATTTTTGCAGGGGGCGCCTCCAAGAGCCCCTTGTGGTGCCAGATACTGGCGGACGTCACTGGAAAGCCTGTGCTTGTTCCGGTGGTGAAGGAAGCCACCGCGCTGGGGGCCGCTATCCTTGCAGGCGCCGGGGTGGGCGTCTACGCCTCCATTGAGGAAGGCGCCCGCCAGACGGTAAAATGGGACCGGCGGTTTGAGCCCCGCCTGGAAAACGCCCCGGTCTATGAAAAGCTATACCAAGCCTGGCGGCAGGTTTACCGCGCCCAGATGGATTTGTGCGACCAGAAGGTGACCCAAAACATGTGGAGCGCTCCGGGTCTATAATCTTTTGGGACAGAAGAAGGAGGAAATCAAATGTTTGTCATCAATGAAAATGAACGCGATTACCGTTTTGGAGAAAGCGGTCCAAAGTACTTAATGAAGGGGCCCCGCATGAATTTTGCCCTGGTGCGCTTTCTCCCTGGGGAGGACTTCCAGGCCCACTACCACAACGTGATGGAAGAGGACTTCTTCATCCTGGAGGGCAAGGTGGACATCATTGTGGACGGAACAAAACATGTGCTGTCCGCCGGCGACCTGATTCACATTGAGCCGGGCGAGGTCCATTATGTAAAAAACCCCTATGACGTGCCTGTGAAGATGGTCTCCACCCTGGCTCCTTTTCAGGAGGTGGATAAGGTCACGGTGGATAACCCTGTCTACTAACTAGGGGTTCTGTCTACTGGGCTTTACGAAAGCGAAAACGCAAAACGGAGGGGAAAATCCCCTCCGTTTTTTATGGCTGTTCCTCCAAGGCGCTATAATCCCCCAGGGGGTTCATATATAGGACCGCCCCGATACCGGCTTCCTCCGCCGCCCGCACCTGGTCCCGAACTTCCTGGAGACCGTAGGGCTTGTTGGCGGACTGGCTCAGGGTGGTGGAGGTGGAGGCCTGAACCATCGCCGCCAGAGGCACCCGAAGGGTTCTTTCCCTCTCTTCTTCCTCTTCTTCCTCCTCGTCCTCCCCTTCTGCCGGTGTCTCTAGGGCCTTTGCCGCCGCGGCCAGACCCTGGGAAACCGTCTTGTAGGGGTCCAGCGCCGGTGAGGAAAGGGTCAGGGTCTCGCTGGTGACGCCGTTGCCAAACTGCTCCGGCATCACCTCCACCACACCGCTTCCGGCGGCGGAAAGAAGCTGTCCCACATCCTCCCCGTAGCGGTTGGCGCTCAGGCCCGTGGCGGAAAGAAGGTTCACCGTCACCGCCACATGGCTGCCCTCTGCCTCCCCCACTGTCCGCGCCTTGGCAAGGAATCCCGCCAAAACAGCGGAGCGGTCCAGGCTCCCGGTGTTGCCGTAGGTGGCTAAATTCAGGGCCACTCCATCCGGAAACTGAACGCCGTCCAGCAGGATGGTGCCCACCCCGTTTTGGGCAGCCTCCTGCACCAGGGAGAGGATGTAGTCCTGGGCCTCCTGGTTGTTGGGATTCAGCCACGGCTTACCGCCGTTTGCCTGGGAATCGTCAATCCAGTTGACGGTGCTGTTCATGTACTTCACCGCCGATTCATACATCCGGGCGGTGGAGGTGCGGTCCCGGAAGGCATAGAGACGGCCCACCGGGGTCAGGCCGGCCCGGCGGATGAGATTCAGCCGCTGGGGCAGGCTCCAGGCGTTTTCTCCCTGAGCCCGGTTATAGGACACCTGCTCCAGGGCGCTTTGGTACTGCACCACCCCCAGGGCGTCCTTCAGGTCAAAAACCACCCCATCAATCCCCTGGGCCTGGAGGGCGTGCAGCTCCTCCTCCAGCCTTTGGTCATCCATCATCACTTCCGGCGGGAGATAGGCGGTTCTGGCCGGGAAGATTCCCGCCCCCACCGGCTCCTCCTCCGGCTCTTCCGGCTGGGAGGAGGGGGGCTCCGGCTCCGAAACCCCTGGGGAATCCGGGACTGAAGGCTGGAGGGAGGGGGGCTCCCAGGTGGTGACGAACTGGTAGACCGGCGGGTAGGCGAACCAGCCAGCCGTCAGCGCAGCCACCCCCAGCAGAACGGTGAAGGCGGCTGCCCGCATCCCCTGCTTGCGCTTCTGGATTCGCTCCCGGTCGTAGCGCTTGATTTTAAATTCCCGCACAACCGCACCTCGTTTCTTTTATGATGCCCCGCCTGCTTGAAAGAAAAGCGCTGGAGCGCCCCGGCGTCCTCCTCCTTTGTGGGTTCCTGGAGCTTTCGCCAGCGGGAAAGATATCCATCCTCCCAAAAAACGCAGCGACGCCTTTTCCCAGCAGTATACCCTAATACTCTCCGGGTTATTCTATGTAGATTCTACATTTTGGATAAGATTTACAGAGCCAGCTGGTGTCCCACCAGGCCAAAAAGCGCCAGGGACAGCAGCCCCAGGTAGATAAACAGAATGGGCGCACCCCGGAAGGCTTTGGGGATATCGCAAAGGTCCAGGCGCTCCCGGATGGACCAGCAGAGGAGCATCGCCAGAACATAGCCGCCGCCAGCCCCCAGGGCGGTCCAAAGGGCCTCCCCCATGCCGCCGGCCCCAAAGCCGGTAACCAGCAGCACCCCCAGGGGCAGGAAGCCAAAGGCGATGGCTGTATGGAGCTTATACCGCTTTTTGCTGGTTTCCTTCCCCTGTTTTTTGCGCCAGATAAGAACACCCATCATAATCACAAGGAAGAAGGCGGTAAAAATCCCCAAAAACACCGGAGGCTGGAGGTAGTTGGGCAGGCGGAGATATTCCCCCACCAGCCACCGGCCCAGCCAGCCGCTGGCAGCGGCCAAAACCGACATCAGGGAGACGATGTATCCCTCCTCCAGGGCACGGCGGGGGGTGAACTCCTCGTAGTCCAGCTCCCCCATACCGAAGGCCCGGACAAAAACCAGGTTCTCGCTGATAGCGGCGGTAAGGGCGGTAAAGAACATCCCCTTCAGGGTAATCCAAAACACACTCATGGCAGCGGCTCGCCTCCTTCCCTATCCTGGGGCCGGACAGCCCGCATACGGCGCAGCTCCGCCAGCACCCGGCGGACGCACTGGTATCCGGCGGAAAAAACACCGAACATAATAAAGCCGAAGAAGGGCATCTGGGCGCCGGAAAGGCGCAGCGGCTCCGGCAGGGCAAAGCCCCACAGGGTGCCATAGGCCAGAACCTCCCGGATGGCGGAAATCACCACCGCCGCCAGGGCAAAGCCTCCGGTGTACCGCAGGGCCCAGGCCCCCGCCGCCGGCAGGGTGGTGATACGTTTGCCGGTAAAAACTGCCGAAACCACCGTTCCGGAGGCCAGCAAATAAAGATAGATTCCCAGGGAATCGGTGATTTCCAGGGATATAAAGCGAATAACATAGTAGGAGAGGGAGGCCAGCAGCATGGCGGCCATGGTCCACACCGGGGTACCCAGCCAGTAGGGGAACCGCAGCTTCTGGCGCAGCAGCAGGCTGAGTATCACCGTGGGCACCAGCACCACCGCCATCGCCAGGGAAAGGGCCACCCCGTTTTTCAGGTTGGTGGCGGCCACCACCAGGAAGGGGGCGGCAAAGGTAAGGTTGATGATGAGGGTCTTATCCGACAGGATGCGGGTGAGACTTTGGCTGCTATCCCTCTGGGCCGGGCGGGGTTTAGGCGTTCTGGGCGCCTTCGGCGGCCGGGACCCCTTCGTCGGTTCCAAAGTCGTCCTCTCCGGAGAGGTCGATGGCGACCTTTCGTCCATAGCGCATCCTCCTTTCCTTCGTGATATATCCCTCCGCCAGCTCATCCAGGGCCGAGGACAGGGCGTTCATCAGCAGAATGGCAAAGACCATCGTCTGCTCGTAGCCGCCGAAGCGGGTAAAAAGGACCATGATAATCCCTCCCAGCACCCCATACACCCCTTTGGCGATGCCGCGGCAGGGGGAGGTGACCGGGTCGGTGAACATAAAGGCGGCGCAGAACAGCACCGGCGTCGCCAGCACCTCGTAGAAGGCGGAGGCCACTCCCTCGGCAGCGCCCCTTGGGAAGAAAAAGCTGAGGGCCGCCACCGTCAGCAGCAGGAGCAGGGACTGCTGGTAGCGCACTGTCCCCCGGAAAATCAGGTACAGCAGGCAGGCCAGAATCACCAGCACGCAGGTGGTGCCCATGGGACCCGCCTGCCGCCCCAGCAGCACCGTGGTGTAATCCTCCATCGGCACCCCGCCGATGGACAGGGTATAGGCGGCGGAGCTGGAAACGCTGCTGCTTACCTCCCCCCACAGATCCAAAGAGGTGTTGGGGACCGGGTAGGAAAACATCTGGGCCGGCCAGCAGGCGATGGCAAAGGCCAGTCCCCCCGCCGCGGGGTTAAAGAGATTGTTCCCTAGCCCTCCAAAGGGCTGCTTTACCAGCAAAATGGCAAAGAGGTCCGCCACCACCACCACATGGAAGGGGATGTTGGCAGGCATCATCAGGGGGATAATCATACCGGTGACTGCCGGGGAAAAGTTCCGCAGGCTCACCTTGCGCCCCCGCAGCCAGACACAAAAGGCATCCGCCCCCCAGCACACCGCTACCGAAAGAAGACCCAGCTGCACCGCCCGCTGTCCGTAGTAGCAAACAGACATAAAGTAGAGGGCCGCCAGGGTCACCACAGCGTCCCCCATCACCGTCTTGTTGCTGGTGTCGGAGCGGATATGGGGCGCTTTTTTGGGGAAAAGTTTCACCTGGGCTGCACCTCCTTCCGGCTCTTCTTGTACCAGGCGATGCGCCCGGCGATATCCAGCTTGGCAGGACAGACATAGCTACAGCACATACACCCGATGCAGGTTTTGTAATCCAGCTTTGCCACCCGCTCGTGGAGGCTCATACCGATGCCCCGGTAAAGGAGCATGGGATTGAGACCGACGGGACAGGTCTCCACGCACCGGCCGCAGCCCATGCACTGGTAACGCTGGTCCCGCTCGTCCTCCCGGAAGGCCAGAATGGCCCTTGTGGTGGGCTTCACCAGCACCTGGTCGGTATCCCCGATGGATTCCCCGGTGATGGAACCGCCCACCACCACGCGGGTGGGCTGCTCCTCCAGGCCGCATCGGGCCAGGACATCGGTGGCGGTGGTATCCAGGCTCACCTCCATATTGCAGGGACGGCTGACGCAGTTCCCCGCCACCGTGATAAAGGCGGTGGTTTGGATGCGGGCATCGTACACCGCCCGGTGGAGATGAATCAGGGCGCAGGCCCCGATGTACAAGCTGATATGGTCGTCCTCCTCCACCAGGCTCTGGGCGGAGAGCAGCTCCGAGGGGTACTTGCCCCGCACCCGCTGGATGGGGAAGCCCCCCACCGAGCGGGGAATCTTCACCTCCAGGTCGGTGATCCCCTGGTAGACCAAGATGGTGGCGTCGGAGGCATCCACCGCCTTGCAGGCCAGCTTCAGGCCGCTGACACACTCCCGGTTCCGGTGGAGCATCGGCCCCAGCTGGCTGGAAATGTAGGGTTCTTCGTCCAGGGCGTCCACCAGCACCGAGGGGCGGCGGCCCATGCACTTGCGGAGCTTCCGGAAGAGGGGCACCCCATCCCGCTCGTCCACAATGCGGGCCAGCCGGGCCACCTGGACGATAGCTTCGGTGTCAATCTCCTCGTCCTCCCGCCAGGGCTCCAGGTCCCGTATCCTGCGCACCCGGTCCGGAGCGATGAACCGCACCAGCTCCTGGGAGAGGATGGGGTCCTTGTGCTGCTCCAGCATCACGCCCCCGTTCCAGTACCAGGCTCTGCTCCTTGCGGCTTTTATGGTTTTGGAATCATCCTTCATCCTTCCCGGCCTCCTTCTGCATCCAAATCACGCCCCTGCGGCAGCGGCGCGAATCGCCGCGATTTCCGCAGCGTAATCCCCCTTACCAAAAACAGCGGAGCCCGCCACCAGGCAGCTTGCCCCCGCCTTGCCGCAGGGGGCGGCTGTGTTCCGGTCCACCCCGCCATCCACCTGGAGGATAAGGTCCGGCCTGCCAATTCGCTCTGCTTCGCTGCGAATGGCTGCCACCTTGTCCATCATACCGGCCATGAAGGACTGGCCGCCAAAGCCCGGCTCCACGCTCATCACCAGGGCCAGGTCCAGCTGGGGCAGCCAGGGCAGTACTTTTTCCACCGGGGTACCGGGGCGGAGGGTCAGCCCGGCCTTCATGCCATGGCCTTTAATCTTTTGGATGACGGCTCCCACATCCTCCGCCGCCTCCACATGGAAGGTAATGCCGTCCGCCCCGGCCTTTGCCAGGCTGTCGATGTACCGTATGGGGTCCACAATCATGATATGTACATCGAAGAACAGCCGGCTGGTTTTCCGCAGGGAGGCAATCACCGACATCCCGAAGGAGATGTTGGGAACAAACACCCCATCCATCACATCCAGGTGAATCATATCCGCACCCGCGGCCTCAATCTTTTCCAGTTCCTCCCCCAGGCGGGAAAAATCCGCCGCCAGAAGGGAGGGAGAAATCTGCATCTTCATTTCGTTCCTCTCCACCATCTTAGTGATATCCCCCATCCTGCCCCCATCCACAAATTGGGGGCTGCTTACGCCGCTCTTCTTTTCGGTTCCTTTTCTTCTCCCGCGAGAAGAAAAGGAACCGGGGTCCGGGGCAGCGCCCCGGCGGGGAATGCAGGAGACAGCGACGCCGCTATTCCCCTCTCCCGCAGCATTTTTTATACTTCTTGCCGCTGCCGCAGGGGCAGGGGTCGTTGCGGCCGATTTTCTTACTTTGGGCGCGCACCGGCTGGGCCTTCTCGCTGCCGTCGGAGGAGGCGGTGGTGGGCTTTGCCACCTGTTCCCGCTTCACTTCCTCCCCGGTTTTTATCTGCACCGTCAGCAGCATCTTAATGGTATCCTCCCGGATGGAGGCAATCATGGCGTCGAACATCTCGAAGCCCTCCATCCGGTATTCCACCACCGGATCCCGCTGGGCCAGACCCCGCAGGCCGATGCCCTGCTTTAGGGCCTCCATATCGTCGATGTGGTTCATCCACTTCTGGTCCACGTTGCGCAGCAGAATCATCCGCTCCAGCTCCCGCATCAGCTGGGGATTCAGTTCCTTCTCCCGCTTTTCCAGCCGCTCCCGGATACGCTCCTGAAGCAGCTCTTTAATCTCCTCCTTGGTGACTTCCTCCAGGGCCTGGGTGTCGTACCGCAGGTCCTCCCCGGTGGTGACCCAGCCCAGGAAGTTATCCCGCAGGCCGTCCAGGTTCCATTCGTCCTTAATCTCCCCGTCCAGGAGGAAGCGGTCCACCGTTTCCCCCACCAGCTCCCCGGCCATGGTGCGGATGTTCTCCCGGAGGTCCTCCCCGTCCAGCACCTTGCGCCGCTGCCCGTAGATGATCTCCCGCTGGCGGTTCATCACGTCGTCGTACTGCAAAACATTTTTGCGGATTTGGAAGTTGCGCCCCTCGATTTTCCGCTGGCTGGATTCGATGGTGTTGGAGAGGAGCTTGTTTTCAATGGGCATATCCTCTTCCACGCCCATGGTGTCCATCAGGCTTTGAACCCGCTCCCCGCCAAAGAGGCGCATCAGGTCGTCCTCCAGGGAGATGATGAACCGGGTCTCGCCGGGGTCCCCCTGGCGGCCGGCACGGCCCCGCAGCTGGTTATCAATGCGGCGGGATTCGTGTCGTTCGGTGCCCAGGATGAAGAGCCCGCCTGCCTGGCGCACCTTCTCCGCCTCCGGGGCAATCTCCTCCTTATACTGGGCCATCAGCTCCCCAAAGCGCTTGCGGGCTGCCAGGATCTCCTCGTCCTTCGTCTCCCCAAAGGCGGTGGCGTTGCTGATCTGTTCCTCGGTCATCCCCTCCCGGCGCAGCTGGGCCTTGGCTAAATATTCAGCGTTGCCCCCCAGCATAATGTCGGTGCCGCGGCCCGCCATGTTGGTGGAAATGGTCACCGCGCCGTACTTGCCGGCCTGGGCCACAATCTCCGCTTCCTTTTCGTGGTACTTGGCGTTTAGGACCTCGTGCTTCACCCCCTGGCGCCGGAGCATGGCGGAGAGGATCTCCGACTTTTCGATGGAGACGGTGCCCACCAGGATGGGCTGCCCCTTTTGGTGGCACTCCAATATCTGCTGGATGGCAGCGGAAAATTTTCCCTTCTCCGTCTTGTACACCACATCGGGGCAGTCGTTGCGGGCCAGGGGGCGGTTGGTGGGAATCTCCACCACATCCAGGTGGTAAATCTCCCGGAACTCGTCCGCCTCGGTCTGGGCGGTGCCGGTCATGCCCGCCAACTTATCGTACATTCTAAAGTAATTCTGGAAGGTGATGGTGGCCAGGGTCTTGCTTTCGTGGGCCACCTTCACCCCCTCCTTGGCCTCAATGGCCTGGTGGAGACCCTCGTTGTACCGCCGGCCAATCATCAAGCGGCCGGTGAACTCATCCACGATGATGACCTCACCGTCCTTCACCACATAGTCCACGTCCTTTTGCATCACCCCGTGGGCCTTGATGGCCTGGTTGATGTGATGGGCCAGGGTCAAATTCTCCGGGTCGTTGAGGCTTTCGATGTGGAAGTATTCCTCCGCCTTTTTGGCCCCCCTGGGGGTGATGGTGGCGGTGTGGGCCTTCTCGTCCACGATGTAGTCCGCCTCCAGCTCGTCCTGGTCCTCCTTGGCGTCCACCTCCCGCACCCGCAGCACCCGCAGGGTACGGGCAAAGCGGTCCGCCACCTGGTACAGCTCGGTGGACTTGTCCCCCCGGCCAGAGATGATAAGGGGGGTGCGGGCCTCGTCGATGAGGATGGAATCCACCTCGTCCACAATGGCGTAGCTCCAGCCCCGCTGCACCTGGTTCTGGCGGTAGACCACCATGTTGTCCCGCAGGTAGTCAAAGCCAAACTCGTTGTTGGTGCCGTAGGTGATGTCCGCATCGTAGGCGGCCTTCTTGTCCTCCTGGTCCATGCCGCTCACCACCAGCCCCACGGTGAGGCCCATAAAGCGGTAGAGCTTGCCCATCCATTCGCTGTCCCGGCGGGCCAGATAATCGTTGACGGTGACAATATGGACCCCTTTTCAAGCCAGGGCGTTGAGGTAGGCGGGCAGGGTAGCCACCAGGGTCTTGCCTTCACCGGTTTTCATCTCGGCGATGCGCCCCTGGTGCAGGATGATGCCGCCCACAATCTGTACCGGGAAGTGGCGCATCTGGAGCACCCGGTCCGCAGCCTCCCGGCAGGCGGCAAAGGCCTCCGGCAGGATATCGTCCAGGCTCTCCCCCTCTTGCAGCCGTTTTTTCAGCCGGGAGGTCATGTCCCGCAGCTCCCCGTCGCTCATCCCTCGGAACTGCTCCTCCAGGGCCAGGACCTTGTCCACCAAAGGCTGGATGCGCTTAAGCTCCTTTTCCGAGTAGGAGCCGAAGATCTTTTCAAGAAATCCCATTTGTCAGTCACCTCATATATTTACTGCGATAAATACCCAGATTAACTCTTTTATTGTACCCTCCTATCCCCTCAAAGTCAAACAGGAACTGCCTGTAAAGTATGGCGAAACCGTAAATTTTCCGGCGCTGGCAAGAACTTTTCGGGGAAAATCCGACGGAATCTCTTGATAAATCGTTGTCAGATGGTATAATGAGTAAGGTGGGCCGGTAGGGTCTTTATAAGAGGGACAGCCTCTTTCCTCTGCCGGCCGGTTGTATCATTACCGAAAGGAGCAAGGATATGAATTATTCCCACGAAGTAGAGAAGATGTGCACCCTGGCAAAAGGCCCGAAGCATGGCCCCGCGCCCATCCCTGAGGAGGGGCAGTGGGTCAAGGCCTATGAGATCAAAGACATCTCCGGCCTCAGCCACGGCATCGGCTGGTGCGCCCCCCAGCAGGGCGCCTGCAAGCTGACCCTCAACGTTAAAAACGGCATCGTGGAGGAAGCTCTGGTGGAGACCCTGGGCTGCTCCGGCATGACCCATTCCGCCGCCATGGCCGGCGAGATCCTCCCCGGCAAGACCCTCCTGGAGTGCCTGAATACCGACCTGGTGTGCGACGCCATCAACGTTGCCATGCGGGAAATCTTTAAGCAGCTGGTCTACGGCCGCAGCCAGACCGCCTTTTCCGAAGGGGGCCTTCCCATCGGCGCCGGTCTGGAGGACCTGGGCAAGGGCCTCCGGAGCCAGGTGGGCACCATCTTCT